>JACREP010000086.1 GCA_016218185.1 Candidatus Gottesmanbacteria bacterium
AAAGTGAGAAATCAAAAATCACGAAAGTTCAGAGGTTAATTTACACGAAGCAACGCTTTATGAAGAGTGCGCTTGAGTGGATCGAGGGTCAAGCCAAGCGCTTCAAGCGTAAAAACTCCAAGAAGCAAACTGTCTCCTTTTTCCCCAAACAAAACCGGCGCTGCGGATTCCCGACCCTGAAATACAAAGAGCGCGCTTCCCACACCACGCTTGATGATGCGTCCATCCGCCAACGAAAATGCTTCTTCCCGCTGTGGCCGCAAGCCCAAACGCTTGAGAACGGTTTGCGGAACCACAGTATAGGTAGCTCCGCTATCAACCAAAAATTCTCCCTCAAATGATTTTCGGGGATCGCGGGGATTTTTTACCAAAAGCGTCACGTTTATCATTGGAGTATTATTGTTCCGCCTGGTTGCCGAGGGCGGCGGTGACGGTTATATCTTTTCCGTCGCGCCAGACGACCAGTGTCAGCGTATCCCCCACTTTTTTCTTCCCGATCGCGCGGGCAAGCTCGGCGTTTTCGCCGGTGAGTTTCACGTCGTCAATTTTGGTGATGATGTCCCCCGGCTTCACCCCTGCTTTGTCTGCCGGGCTGCCGGAGACTACCTCCACGATGTAGGCGCCTTCCGGTACGTCATTGAGGATCGCCAGATCGCGCGAGACGGTTTTGTACCGGACGCCCAAAAACGGACGGTTAAATTGCCCGGTGGCGTTGAAATTAGCAAGAGAATCTTTTATCACATTTATGGGGATGGCAAATCCGATGTTCTGGCCTTCACCGGATACCGCGGTGTTGACGCCGATCACCTGTCCCGACGAAGTAAGGAGCGGCCCCCCGGAGTTACCCGGATTGATTGCCGCGTCGGTTTGGATCACATTGTCCAACCGCTCCACATATCCTTCAAAGGGACTCCCTGCAGTGATGCCGCGCCCGACGCCCGAAACGACACCTGTGGTCACCGTATGGCGGAATTCTCCCAAGGCGGTCCCGATGGCAATGGCCAGTTGCCCCACCTTAATCTTACTGCTGTCCCCAAGATCCACCGGGGTGAGTCCGCTCACGTCAATTTTTAAAATAGCCAGATCATTTGCCGGATCTCGGTAAATTTTTGTTACGTCGTACGTCTTGTCATCTTTGGTGATGATGCGGTACTTGGCTTCGGTATCCGCCACCACGTGTTTATTGGTGACGATTAGCCCATCCGTGCTCACGATAAAACCGCTGCCGATATCCTGTTCCAGTTTCTGGGTCTGGCCGGGTTTACGCTGAAACGGTTGAAACGGATTAAACGGGTTGATCTGAATAATATCGCCAAGTTTCCGTGTTTTGGTAATCCCGACCGTCACGACCGACGGCGATACGCGGTCCACCGCATCAATCACGACAGACTCTTCCGTCACCACCCGTACTTGTTCCGTGCCCGGAATGAAACGTTGCTGAGAGATCCCCGGTACCTTAATGTACCGCTCCAATAATTTCCAGTTGAGGCCCCACAACCCTGACGAGATGACGCCTCCGATGATCAAGAGAACTGCCGCAATGGTCAGAAGTATTCTCTTCGCATTCATGAACGTATCGGCTAACTCTAGCGTACCAAACTGAAAAATAGCTTAAGAATTCTATTCTAATAACAATTGTACGGCTTTTGCAAGTTGAGCATCTGCAGTCGCTTCTCCGGCATCCGTCGGATCTATTTTCACCTCGACGTCCGGTTTGACTCCGATTTTATGGATCCAGTCGCCGCGGGGCAAAAGCCATTTTCCCGTGGTTACGTGTAAGCTCGCTCCGCCGGACAGCTCCTGCGGCGTCTGCACTGATCCTTTGCCAAACGACGTCTCGCCCACGAGTTTGGCACGCTTGTAATCACGAAGTGCCCCGGATACGATTTCCGATGCTGATGCACTTCCTTTATTTATCAGTACTATAAGTGGAATGGTGAGAAGCCTACCGACGCGCATGACGGGATAATCCTGCTTGGTGCCGTCGCTGTTGACCTGCGACACCACGGTGCCGTTTTTCAAAAATTCGCTTGCGATAAACACCGCGCCTTCCAGATACCCGCCCGGATTATTGCGCAGGTCAAAAATCAAACCCTTCAGGCTGCCGTTGGTTGCTTGGGCGGAAAGAATATCGGACACGGCCTTCTCCCATTCACCATTGGTGCGGTCGCCGAAGCGGTTGAGCCGCAAATAGGCTACTTTGCCGGGCATTTTTTTGAGTTTTTCAAAGTCCGAAACGCCGGATATTTCAGTAATTTCCGAAGACTGTCTCACCCATGCTTCCACCGTCGGCACGACAATCGTATCGCGGACGATCGTGACATCAACCGGTTTTTGGCCTCCCTCATGAAAAATCTGAAGTGCCACCTGCGTGCCCCGGGGACCGCGGATTTTTTCTACCGCCTGCGATACAGTCCAACCGCCAGTATCCTCGTTGTCGACTTTGAGAATTGCGTCGCCTGCCCGGATCCCCGCCTTCTCCGCAGGATTACCCTTAAGGGGAGCCACCACAATCACCCGATTATCCCTCATCCCCAATTGGGCACCGATCCCTTCAAATGCACCGCCTATTTCTTCTTTAAATTCCTTATTTTCTTTGGGCGGTAAGAATGCTGTGTACGGGTCACCCAGAGAACTGACCATGCCCGAGATTGCCCCCCATACCATCTTCTGCGGATCCATGGTAGCGCGGTCAATGTAGTAACGGAACAGCCGTTGCCACACCTCCCAAAAAAGGGAGAAATCTACCGTTGCGGTGGGTGGCGCTTGTTGATTTATGACCGCACGCTTTTCGGGAGAAAGGGTTACTGTAGTTTTCCGAAGCCCCAGCTGGTATCCGATGCCGCCGGCAAAAAGAAGTAAGGCAAAAATGACAACGAACGAACGAAATTTAGAGAATGGCAGTGATTTCATGGATTTACGCCCGTACGACAAAAGGCAACAGTGCCACGTGGCGGGCACGCTTCACGCTGGTCGTCAGTACCCGTTGGTGCTTACTGCATACGCCGGTTCTTGCCCGACCCAATATTTTTCCCCGCTCAGTAAGGTACCTGGACAATACTGATGTTTCTTTGTAATCCGGCGCGGTTTTTCCCGCACAAAACATACAATTTTTTGCCACCGGCCGTTCTCGCCTTGTAAATCGACTACTTCGTTTCATCATAGTTAAAACGGTATATCATCCGGATTCACATCTTCCGTGGCTGCCTGCGGATCCTCTTTTTTCTTTGGTCCTTTCTTGACCACGGGTTGAGCAATTGTAGTTTTTGAGTCGTCTGCCGCTGATGGGGGCACCTGCGCCGCGGGGGGTGCGGATCCGGACAAATTTCCCTCGTCGGCAACAGGCCCTGACTCACCACCAACTGGGGGTCTTCGTGAATCCAAAATAACCATGTCTTCGATCACTATTTCTGTCGTACTTCGTTGATTGCCATCTTGGCCCTGCCATGTATTCGTCCGGAGCCTGCCTTCGACGTAAATTTTGCGGCCCTTAGTGAGGAGTTGACTGCACAATTCTGCAAGCTTATTCCACGCAACAACGCGATGAAACTCGGTCTCCTCTTTTTTCTCACCGGATTCCGTAGTCCAATACCGGTTGGTGGCAAGACCGATCGTACACACCGCCGCGCCTGTTGGCGTATACCGAAGCTCCGGATCGCGCGTTAAGTTACCGATCAGCATGACTTTATTTAAACTTCTCGATGACATATTATTTTGCTGTCAATAAATATCGTAATACATCCGCTCCGACTCTTGTGCGCTTTTCGATATCAGAAACATGCAGCGCCTCGGCTGAAACTGTTGCCAGCACATACACGCCTTCTGTTTGCTTTTGTATGGGGTATGCAAGAAATTTTTTGCCGAGGATTGTGACACCACTCACTGTGGCACCATCGCCTACCAGCTTTTTCACGCTTTCTTCCAATCTTTTGGCATCTTTCTCATCCCTCGTCGCTACAAACACCACCATCAGCTCGTATTGTTGCATAATAGGCTCAATAATATCATGCAGGGCGCCAAACCTCAAGCCCCGTATAAAACTTACTTGCTCCCGCGGTCTGCGTCCGCGCGTCGCAAGAGCGTTTATGCGGGGCAGGCCCCTTCACTATGTCCCAATCTTGAATTCAATTACCTCCCCGTCTTTCACCACATATTCTTTCCCTTCGCTCCTAACCAGCCCCTTCTCGCGGCTCCCCTTCCAACCCGCGTTTGCCACAAAATCGTCAAACGAAACCACGTCGGCCTTGATAAATTTTTTCTCAAAATCCGTGTGGATGACGCCGGCGGCTTGTGGCGCTTTTGTGCCTTTTTCAATAGTCCACGCGCGGGATTCGATAACACCGGTCGTGAGAAACGATAGAAGCCCCAGCATTTCGTAGGCTTTTTGAATGAGACGGTCGAGGCCAGATGCCGCAAGCCCTAAGGATTTCAGATATTCCTTTTGTTCATCTTCCGAAAGTCCCGCAAGCTGCGCTTCCGTTTCTGCGCATATTGGAAGAACAGGTTGCATTGTTAATTTGTCAATTTGTAAATTTGTCAATTGTTTTTCAGATACGTTCGCAACATACAGAATAGGCTTCATCGTTAAAAGTTGTAAATCACGAACGAGTAATCGCTCTTGGGGATCGCCAACCACATCCCTCGCAAGTTTCCCGCTGTCAAGACCTGCTTTAAGGTTCTTAATGACTTTCCAACGAGCCAAGTCTTCTTTCGTTGCGTTGACTTTCGGCTCAACCTGCTTCGTGAGAGTCTGCAAGTCAGCCAGCATAAGCTCTGTTTCGACGATTTCTCGATCCCGCTCGGGGTTTACGTCACCCGCCACATGGACAATGTTGGGGTCAGGAAAGAATCTCACCACGTGGCAGATAATGTTGACCTCGCGGATATGCGATAAAAACTTATTCCCCAATCCCTGCCCTTCGCTTGCTCCTTTTACCAATCCCGCGATGTCCACAAACTCCACGACTGCCGGAACAACAGGCGGCAGTTTATCCATCTTTTCTTCTTCTTTCGTAATTTCTGCAAGCTTGGCGAGCCGCCCGTCCGGCACGGGAACCACACCGACATTGGGCTCAATGGTGGCAAACGGGTAATTGGCCGCAAATGCCACCTGCTTTTTGAGCAGCGCATTAAACAGCGTCGACTTCCCCACATTGGCTAAACCCACGATCCCGACTCTGAGATTCATGGATGAATTGTAGCACAGATAAAAAGAAGTATTACGGTCTACCCGGGGACGGCTTCTTTCTTTCCTTAAATATGTAACTGGCGAGAAACAGGCCAACGGCTACGAGCACGACGGCAGGGCCCGATGGAATGGTAAAAAATTTGGCAATAAGGATACCGGCAGAAGCGGAAATGACTCCGAACAAACTGGAAAGTCGCCAGTAGCTCTGCATATTTTTCGCAAGATTTTTTGCCGCGGCAGCGGGGACAATAACCAACGCTCCCGTCAGAAGCGTCCCGAGAAATTTTACTCCCAATGCGACCACGAATCCGACCAAAAGCAAATAGATCAGGTTCAGTTTCGGCATATCCACTCCGCCGGATGTCGCCAACTCGTCGGAAACGATGCTCAAGAGTAGTTTTTTGGAAATTGCGCGCGTGGCCATAAAGATGGCGGATGCGGCAGCCAGAACGACAAGCGCGTCGACCGGAACCATTTTTTCAATATTTCCGAACAACGCTTCAAAAAGTTCCGGCTCTGGAGTCAGGAGTATTCCCACTGCTAAACTGGCGGTAAACACCACGCCCACCAGCGCCTCAGGGTAGACCTCCGAGTGCTCTCCCAGATACCAAATTCCCAAAACCGCCGACAGAAGTGCCAACAGTGCGCCGACCATAGGGTGGAAACCAAATGTTATCGCAACGGCAATACCCGGGAGCGCCACGTGGGAAAGCGCATCGCCAACCAACGACATCCGCTTGAGTACCATAAAAGAACCCAGGCGCCCGGACGCGGCTCCCACAAAAGCGCCAACCAGAAGCAGTAATACGAAATTAGTGTTCATGATGCTTGTAGACATGCGTATCCTCTCCATAAAGTTTGAAGAGGCTTTCCTGATTGATGACTTTTTTGGGTGTTCCAAAACATATCCTTTCCTTATTAAGACACAGGACATTCCCCGCATGTTTATAGACGATTTCCAATTCGTGAGAAATAAACAGGATGGTAAGGTTTTTTTCCCGCTGAATGTTGTGGATCAAGCTATACATTGTTTCCTCTCCGGCGATATCGATGCCGCTGGTCGGCTCATCAAACAAAAGCACCTGGGGATCTCCTAACAGTGCATACGCGATAAGCACCCGCTGAAGTTCCCCTCCGGATAACGACCCTATCCTGGTCTGCAACACTCTTAAGTCATTGTGAATATGACTCGTTTGTTCTTTTTTAAACCCGACGGATTGCAATAGTTCTTTTATTTTTTCGGGATCCTCTTCTTTGAATTTCAAAAACTCAAACACGGTGAGCGGCAAATCGCGTCCGACAGAAAGCTTTTGGGGAACGTATCCGATGCGCACGTCCGGAGCCCAAGAAACAGTCCCTTCATACGGAATCAGCCCAAGTAACACTTTAAAAAGAACGGTTTTCCCGGCCCCATTGGGGCCGATGATAGCCAACGTACTTCCCCGGACCACGTCAAAACTGATATGGTTCAAAATCAGATGATCGTCAAATTTCACCGTTATCTGGCGAGCGGAAAGTACCACGTCATCGTTCATAGGCTACCCTTCATTCGTGTTTGTGGCTGGCCAGGTGCCTGTTGGAGATGCGGACTTCATCGTGGATGTGATAAAGCGCAGCAAGTATCGCCAGGGAAAGATACACGTGCCAGATGGGGATGTCGTAGTACGGCGGGCACGGGCTGCCCGATACGGGTGCGACGAAATCACAGATTGCCTTATACAACAGACGGTCGATATTGAATAAGTCCATAGCCCCGACCAGGAAAAACAGGGCAAGAAAAAAGAAAAAGAGTTTGTGATGGGCAACCGCTGCTGCAAATTTCATATCCTATCTATCATAGCACATCCGCTGTTTGTCAATACAAGATTTTACTCTATAATACCTCCAATGAGACATGCACGCACCGCTCTCTTTATCCTCATCTTCACCGTTGCCCTCATCCTCAAGCTTCACAACTATGCGGTCTATCCCCAGCGGGGTGCCACCAGCGATGAGTATACCTATTCATTTATGGGCGTAAGCCTGCTCACCCTCGGCGTCCCCATTTCCTGGTCTAATTTTAATGTCTACAAAAATACCTATGACCTGATCATCGATAACCTGTACTTCCCCATGGTCTTCCCCTACTTCGACCACCCGCCGCTCAACGGACTCCTTGTGGGAAGTTGGGCAATCCTCAACGGAGAACGGACTTTCGCCTCCATTAAACTTTCTACCATCCGCCTGGTGCCGATTGCCCTATCTCTCGTCTCGGCACTTTTTGTCTATCTTCTGGCCAAACACTGGTATGACGACCGCATCGCTTTATGGAGTCTTCTCATTTATACCACTGCCACCACGTTCGTCATCAACGGCCGGGTGGTATTTGCCGAAAATCTTCTCACACCCATCCTCCTCCTTTCTCTTTACCTCTACACTATCCAGCGGGTAATAAAGGCGCGCACAGCGATAGTACTCGGTGTACTTAGCGGGCTTTCCATCTGGACAAAAGAATTAGGGGTGTCGGTATTTTTAACCTTTCTCTTTGTATTTGTTCACGACCGCGTGCCAAGGCGTTACCTGGTCATGTTGACACTTACATTTCTTCTGTTTGGCGTCGGATACCTGACCTACGGGACGTACTTTGACAGTCAAACATTTTTTGGAATTTTGGCGGCACAATCCTTTCGCCCCGTCGGACCCCGGGTCCTCCAGACGCTTCTCAATACGCCGATTATCGTCAATAAGCCATACTTCGATGGTTGGTATTTCTTTGGATTCCTCTGCCTCTTTTTCGCTTGTTTTGAAGTTGCCCGTCACAAACTCCTCGTTGTTCCCGCGGCGATCTACTTTTTCCTTCTTCTGTTCTCAATCAATCAGGAAGGAGAAATGGGATGGTACCTCATCCCGCTGTTTCCGTTCATGGCCATGGCCGCTGCCCACTCTTTATCAGAAAGTATAAATAAGAAAGGGTGGCTCATGTTGGTCGCAACACTCTTTGTGGGGCTAAGCAGTATCCGCTACTTGTTTGAACCGGCGTTCGGTTTGGTACCGGTACAATTCCGGATGCTCCTGATCGTTCTTTTTGCCCCTCTCGTGTTGATCGGGGTATTTGGCAAACAACACACGGCCAGACTCTCAACCGTCTGGTTCTACCTCCTCATTGCGGCAACCGCGCTCCAAACATACCGGTACGTCCATCCCGCGTAATCACTTTTTCTTCAGCTGCTTCCAGAGCCACAGACCCAAAAGCACCAGATCGATGAATGAAACGATCCAAAAGGCAATCATGAGTGACCCGACGGTCTGCCAGCCGGCGCCTCCCCAGCCCATCATATTTCCTCCCCAGTAACCCATCATATCTTTTCACCTCCCCCCGCAACGGCACCCAATCCGATTAACGGCACTAAAAACGTAAAGTACGCGTACGTCGTCCAATCACTCGTCATCAAGTATACGAGCATCGTGATGCCTGAGGCAATCAGCACCCGCTGAACATTGTGCAACTTGAAAAATTTCAATAATCCTAACGCGACAATTCCGGTGGCAACGGTGCGCACCATCCACATCTCGCGCCGACTCGCGACAATTCCCAATCCGTCGCGCAGTGCCACCCAGATATTCCACCCCCACACCGTATGAAAGTTGCCGATTTCTATGAAAAATAAACTCCTGAAAAATCCGGCCGGCGATGCCAGGATAAACGGCAGCGAAACGATTGCGACGGTTCCCAAAAAGAATAATACGTACGCTTTTTTCGTAATCGGAAATTTCTCTTTTGCAAACAATACGTAGGGAAGAAAAAACAGCAGAAAAAATGCAAGATAATGCTTAAACGACGCGGCGAGTCCCAACACCACCGCACTCACCACTGCACCCCTCGTATTCTTCCTTGCCATTGCCCACGTGAGTGTGGTCACGGCAGCCAGCAGTAAAAATATTGCACTGTTGTCATTGCTGCCGTCTGCGGAAAGATCCAGAAGAAATGGAGTGATTGCAACCACCGCCACGACCGGCAAATGTTTCCATGTTCGATGAATTCTTCCATAAACAAAAACCAACGGAGCGACCAATGTCGAGACGAGCATTTCAAAAAACCGAAGATCAACAGTCAAAAGTCTTGCCGGCAAATACCAAAAGAGACTGAAAGGAAGATACGTAAAAGGTGTAGGTCCCGCCTGTGCCATCACCACCTGGTCATAGACATTCTTACCCGCAAGAAAGTAGCCAATATGATCTTTAATCGCCAATAATGTGTCAGAGGCATACGTCTCCCGGAAGTATCGCGTATACCTGCCCAACGCACCGAAGATAATAATATAAATCGCAAAAGGCAGCAATTTTTTGTTGCGAAGAAACAAAAGAATAACTAACGGCAACATCGCCATTGCTGCAAGAAATACCGGCTCTCTGCCGTTGTGAACAAGAAGTGCAAATGCAATTGCGACCGAAGTCCAAAATGTACTTGTCCGATCTTCCGGCGATTCTTTCATACCCTGTGCGTCAATAAATATCCGACTCCATTAGCTAAAAGCAGAGCGGTGAGGAGCGGATCAGACCAAGAAATAGAAAAAACCTGTTGAACAATCACCAAGATGGCCACCAATACGCCCCATCCGTAACGCCAAAATCCTCGATTCGGAGCAGTAATCGGTTCAGCCAACATGACCCAGGCAAACAAAAATATCGTTGGGTCAAATGTTAGTTTCAAGGCACTCTCTGCGCCGGAAACAATCATCAATGCGATGCCATATACAAAAAGAAAACTTGTGGGCATCCAAAGCCTGCGTAATTGCCGCAGTGGCACTATCATACCGAAAAAAATGATGAGAACCGGTACCATGCCCCACGTTGCTCCCCACCATGCGACCGGACGATGAAACAGTCCTGAGGACAACACAATTCCCAGTGCTGCGGGATTGAATATATGCTTCTGTCTGCCAAATCCCAAAAAATGCTTACTGAGCGATGCGGCAACGACCGCGGTGGCAAGCACAGTTACCGACGTAGGATCCACAATCAATCCGATAAGCAAACCGGTAACAAGCGACGAAAGCGAAAAGGGCCAACTGCCCCACCGTAAACGACTCAAAAATGCATCCAGCGCATAGGATCCTGCAATTGCCAAGAGCGGGAAAAGAATGGCAGAAACACGCAATTGATGCATCAGAGAAGCCAGCCAAAGCAGTACTAACACAACGGCAACCTTTCCCCTGCTATCTGCCCAAAACATTCTGATGGTCATACGCTCATCATAGCAAAGATACGTGGTTTGACAAATATTCTTGACAAGGCAAACACCCCGTGTCACACTACGGGAGTATGTTTAAGTCCAAAAACGCCCTCTTGTTCGGAAGCGTTGGCCTCATTGTCCTTGCCATCACCGTCACGACCATCCTTGAACGTACCAAACAAACCGCAGGAGGCGAAGATGTACGCGCGCGGGCTTCGGCCACCGGTACGCTTACCATGAAAGGCATAGTCTCGGCGATCGACGAAACAAAAGGGCTCATTATAGTAGACAACGTACAGTTTGAAGATCAGGCGACAACCGACAAAAACCTGGGCACATGGACCGTTACGCCTCCGAAAACATTTAGTCTCGCATCGTTGTATTCCGGAGCAAAAATTGCATTGACCGTTAAACCTACCACGTTTCTTGCCGCTACCCACACCCTCACCGCAACGGAAATAAAAGTGATCCGCTAATTCCTTAATCCGAAGTTCGCTTTACAACAGTTCCTCCGCTTGTATCTTCTACGGTTAATTTGTCTATTAATCTTATGTCTTCTCGAAGTTTATCCGCAGTCCCATAATTTCCCTGTTGCCTCGCTAATTCCCTTTCGTCAAGTCTCGAAATTGTGGGACCACTTAATGGTGTTTGCGTATAGGATAGTATTGTCGCACTAGATTTTGGAAGTTTCATTTCTTCCACTTTCAATTGACTAACGTTTTTTAAACCAAAACCTAATATTTCATCAAAGTCCATGAGGAGATCATACTTATCTTGACTTGGAATATTCGACTTTATTACCTCCCATACTGCTGCCAAGGCTTCCGGCATATTAAGATCATTGGCCAATGCCTCACCGAATTTCTTTCGGTACGCATCTACTTTCTCAACTTTTTCCGGCGATAAGGTATGCCTTGATACCTGATTTTTAATACTTAATACTTGCGCACGCAACTCATTAAGCGATGCTTGCGCTGACTCAAGTGCGGTCCATGTAAAGTTCAAAAACGCCCGATAGTGCGCCGTCATATAGAAATAACGAAGAGCAAGCGAATCAAAGTTTTTTGCTTCGATATCACTAAGGCGATAAAAATTCTCCTTGCTTTTACTCATCTTTTCGCCATCGACCAGAATGAATTGTCCGTGCACCCAGAAGCGCACAAACGGTGATTTGCCTGTGGTTGCTTCGCTTTGGGCGATTTCGTTTGTGTGATGGATGGGGATGAGGTCTGCCCCGCCGGTATGGATGTCTATTTGGTCCCCCAAGTGCTTGCGGCTCATCGCGCTACATTCGATGTGCCAGCCGGGAAATCCTACCCCCCACGGGCTATCCCATTCCATGTCGCGTTTTTTGTCTTTCGGACTAAACTTCCACAGCGCAAAATCGGTAGGGTTTCGTTTTTGCGGATTTGGCTCCACACGGCTACCGGCTTTAAGTTCCTCAATATTCTGACCGGTTAAGGCACCATAACCGGCAAATTTGCTTGTGTCAAAGTAAACCCCGTCATCTATCCGGTAGGCAAATCCCCTGGCAAGTAACGTCTCTACCATCGCAATCTGCTCCGCGATGTGTTCTGTGGGCTTGGGCCGCACATCCGGTTCCATGAGATTAAGTTTTTTACTATCCGCAAGAAATGCTTGCGTATAAAATTTTGCAATATCCCACGCGGTTTTGCCCTCGCGCTTTGCACCCTTCTCCATTTTGTCTTCACCCGTATCACTGTTGGAAGTAAGGTGCCCGACGTCTGTTATATTCATCACAAATTTTACTTTGTAACCGAAA
>JACREP010000088.1 GCA_016218185.1 Candidatus Gottesmanbacteria bacterium
CGGACGCGAAGCTTCGCGAGTGTGTGATGATATTCTGTTGACGAATGAGAACTTTTATGAGTACTTTTTGTCAGGCGCACGCGAAGTGGCCGGAGAACACAAGGTGCGCGTCGTATCTCCCGGCGCGGCTGCGTCTTATATTCAGAAAACAGTAAAAAGGGTAGATACAGTGCTGTTTAAAGGAAAAGAAGACGAGAGGGTATTGATTATATGTTTGAACAAGTAATTTCATGTTCGCTTTCGCCCAATACAGAACCGGATGATGTCTGGTTGGCCATCCGGAGTATATTTGCGCCGTGGACATGGAAAAACGGCGAAGCGATTGAGCAGGCAGAGAAATGGTTTAAGGAATATTTCAAGGGATTTGAAGCGGTTTCATTTAACAGCGGCAGGTCCGCCATGTTGGCTATACTTAAGGCTTTTAATATCGGAGTGGGGGATGAAGTATTGGTTCAGGCATTTACCTGCGTGGCAGTACCCAATAGCGTACGTTGGGCAGAAGCCACGCCTGTATATGTGGACATCGATAATACATTAAATCTAAGTATTGCGGATGCAGAAACAAAGGTTACATACAAAACTAAGGCGATTGTCGTGCAACACACATTCGGGATTCCGGCTTACATGGACCAGATTGTTGCGTTTACAAAAAAACACAAGCTCTATCTTATCGAAGATTGTGCCCACAGCTTGGGAGCGAGGTATAAAGGGAAAAAGGTTGGGATGTTTGGCGATGCGGCATTTTTCAGTTTCGGACGGGATAAAGTGGTCTCGAGCGTCTTTGGGGGAATGGCGTTGATAAATCAAAAATCAAAAATCAAAAATCAAAAATTAAAACACTATCAAGAAGGACTTCCATATCCGTCGTACTTCTGGATTTTCCAGCAGTTGCTACACCCAATCGCCTTCTCTTTTATTCTTTTATTGTACGACGTTATACTTGGAAAGCTGTTGCTTGTTTTATTGCAGAAGCTGAGACTCCTTTCGTTTCCCGTATACCCGCAAGAAAAGCAAGGGACGCGGCCAAACGATTTTCCTGCTAAATTTCCCAATGCGCTTGCAGCGCTACTTATGAAACAGCTCACCAAGCTTGGGCGGTACAATCAAACCAGAAGAAGTATTGTTCAATACTATGAGTTAGCGATGCAAAAGGCAAAGGGGATACGTTCTGTTGGAGTTCGTGATGGTGCCATATTTCTTCGGTACCCGCTATTTGTTTCCGACCCACTACACGCAATTGCCCTGGCAAAAAAGCGCAGTGTACTATTGGGCAATTGGTACACCCATGTCATAGATCCAAACGGTGTTGATTACAGAATGATAGGATACCAGAAAGGAACGTGCCCGAAGGCAGAAGAAGCCGCAGGGCATATCATCAATCTTCCGACACGCATATCCAAAGCAACTGCCGCTCGAGTTATTGCTGCATTATGTTAAACGTGACATCGATAGAAAATAAAACCGTGTGGGAGAAATTTCTCCTTACGCACGCCGGACACGCACTATTCCAAAGTTGGTTATGGGGTGAGGTGCAAATAAAGCTTGGTACGAAAATTTGGCGGCTCGGATTTTATGACGGCGATACACTTATCGGTATTGCTCAGGTAATGAAGGTGGGTGCCAGGCGCGGTACGTTTTTGCACGTTCGACACGGACCAATACTCATTGAACAAAAAAAAGAATATTGGAAACAGATACTATCATACATGGTTGACCTTGCGCATCGGGCGGGCGCATGGTTTATCCGAGTGGGGCCGCTTATTGAAAATACCCAAAACAATAACGTCCTATTTTCCACGTTGGGACTTCGTCCGAGTGCAATCCACGCTATGGATGCCGAATTTTGTTGGACTGTCGACCTTACCCAATCAGAGGAACAGCTGTTGGCTGGCATGCGTAAAACCACGCGCTATGAGATTAAGCATGCGCAGAAATTGGGTGTTACTGTGGAACAATCAACTGATCCTTACGATTTGGATGCGTTTTTTCGGCTGTACAAGGAAACGTCTGGCCGTCATGGATTCGTTCCGCACCAAGGAATTGGGGAAGAATTTGAGGTTTTTGCAGCAGAAAACAAAGCCGTGTTATTGTTGGGCAAATACCAGGGAAACAGTATTGCCGGCGCTATCGTCTTATTTTACGGCAATCAGGGAATCTATCACCATGGAGCATCCATATTCTCAAAAATTCCCGCTTCGTATGTTGTGCAGTGGGAGGCAATCCGCGAAGCAAAAAAACGGGGTATGAATGTATACAATTTTTGGGGTATAGCGCCGGAAGATAATATAAATCATCCATGGCGAGGAATAACGTTGTTCAAAAAGGGGTTTGGTGGGCGCGAAATAGAGTATATCCATGCTCACGATCTAGCGGTTTCACCATTCTATGTCATCCCGCGTACGATTGAGACCATCCGGCGGCTGTCGCGCGGGTATTGAGCTTTGTTTGAGTTTTCCTGTGTAAGCAACTATACTACGACTATTCTCTATGCGCGACGCTCTTCGTAAGCATCATATTTCCTTCAAAAATGCATGGGCAGGCATCGTGTGGGCACTCGCGACGCAACCGAATTTTCGCGTACATATAGCTCTTTCGCTCATTGCGTTGGGGTTGGCAAGATATTTTAACATCACAAAGCCGGAGGCGATTGTTATCATATTTACCATCATTCTGGGACTTGCCGCGGAAATGATCAATACATCATTGGAATGTATGACGGATCTCATCACTACCCAGTGGCGGAAAGAGGCGAAACTGGCTAAAGATGTCGCGGCCGGCATGATGCTACTTGTCGCAATCGGTGCGGTTGTCGTCGCCATTCTTATTTTCGGGCCGTATATTATCGAAATGTTCCGGAGGTAATTTCTATGGGCTTGCTGCTTGGCATTTTACTTTTTGCGTGGTTTCTCAACAGCCTATTTTACCTTCCGTTTATTCGCCTGCTCTATGCATGGAAGTTTCAGAGACTGCACCAAAAGACACGCGACGCATTTAACAAGCGAACGCCCATATTTGATAAGTTTCACAAACATAAGGCCGGGACACCGGTCGGCGGAGGCCTTTTGGTGCTTGTGACTACCACAATCCTTTTTCCGATATCCATTCTTCTCATGAGATATTTTTGGGTGCCGATCACCGCCGTGTATCCCATGAGAAGCGAGATAAAAATACTGCTGTTCACGTTTCTTTCCTTTGGCGTGTTGGGACTGTTGGATGATGTAAAAAAAACATTTTTTTGGGTGAAATCTGGTTTTTTTGGATTGAGGCTCCGTCACAAGCTATTCCTTGAAATACTGCTTGCAGCAGTGGTAAGTTTCTGGTTAGTTTATGAGTTGAAAATTGACATTTTTTACGTGCCGTTTTTTGGGGTTTTTCGTATGGGATGGTGGTATATACCGTTTGCAACCCTGGTGATTATCGCGTTTGCCAATGCGTTTAACATTACCGACGGATTAGACGGTTTGGCGTCCGGAGTACTGATGATTGCTCTGGTTGCTTTCTGGTTCATTTCCGCATCCATTTTGGACACACCGCTTTCCCTTTTTATCGCGCTGTGGCTAGGGGGTCTTATTGCATTTTTATATTTCAATGTGTATCCCGCACGCATATTTCTGGGGGATGTGGGTGCACTTTCTTTTGGTGCCACTCTTGCGGTAGTAGGACTCATTTTAGGGAAAGCTCCGGTGTTGGTTGTGATCGGGGCAATTTTTGTTCTGGAGGTGATGTCCTCGCTCTTCCAGCTTCTGACAAAAAAATTTTTCAACCGGAAACTATTCGCCGCAGCACCGATTCATCTTTGGCTTCAATATAAAGGATGGTCAGAACCCAAGATTGTCATGCGGTTTTGGATACTGTCTATTGTGTTTGCTATTTTCGGTCTGTGGATTGCGTTTTTGACAAAAACCCCCGTGCCTTAGTATGGTGCAATTTGTCCGTTCTTTATTATGAAGCAGAAATTGATTGCTGTTGTTGATTCCGGATCCGGTGGCTTATCCGTTTGGCAGGCAATGGTAGCGCTTTTGCCGCATGAGTCAATGGTGTATGTCGGAGATCATGCACATCTTCCGTATAGTGGAAAAACAACTGCGTATATCAGACGGAGGATTCTATCAATCGTGCGTTTTTTGGCAAAACTTCAGGTGAAATTAGTGGTCATTGCCTGCAATACCGCAACGGTTGCAGGAATTGATTATTACCGGCAACATGTTTCAAATATTCCCATTATCGGTGTCGTGCCGGTGGTGAAAACAGCTGCCGAACTAAGTAAAAAACGATCATTTGCCGTTATTTCCACCAATTATACAGCCGCCAGTAGGTATCAGCATGATTTGATCAAAAAATATGCAGGAGATTGTTATGTGATTAATTTGGGGTGTTCGAATCTGGTTCGTGCAGTCGAAAGCGGGCACGTGAAGGGAGCCAGCGTGCGGCGGCATGTCGAAAAAGTATTGGCACCGCTTAAAAACAGCGATATTGATTATTTGGCTCTGGGCTGCACGCATTACCCGTTTTTGTCTTCGATTATCCGTGATGTCGTGGGTAGCGGGGTGCAGCTTTTAGATTCCGGGGCGGCGGTAGCGCGGCGCGTGCAGCGCGTGTTAGAACAAACCCAAACACTCGCGAAAACCGGCAAGCCGAAGTATCTGTTTTTAACGACCGGGGAGGCGCGGAACGTTACCCGTGTCGCTCAACTATTACTCGATAGGAAGATAGACTTTACAAAAGTAAACATATGATCCGGTTTCAGGGTAAAAAGGTTGCAATTTTGGGTTTATCGGTAGAGGGTGTTGATTCGGTTCAGTTTTTTGTGAGTGAAGGTGCGCAGGTTATTTGTGCTGACCGCAGAACGGGAGTTGCCCTCGGTGAGACCTACGAGAAACTGAGGCGTTATCCTGTGACGTTTCAACTGGGTGTTGGGTACCTTGAAGGGTTGGATGACTGCGATATTATTGTCAGAACTCCCGGCATGTCTCTGCACCTGCCGCAGCTGGCAGCGCTACAGAATCAGGGGAAAGAAATAACCAGTCTGACAAAGCTTTTCTTTGATTTATGCGAAGCGCCCATTATCGGTGTTACCGGCACCAAAGGCAAAGGGACCACCAGTAGCTTAATCTATGAAATGGTAAAAGCGGCAAAGAGAACCGTTTATCTGGGCGGCAACGTCGGAATACCGCTGTTATCTATCGTACGAAAAATTCATACTGCCGACACGGTTGTTTTGGAGCTGTCTTCTTTTCAGACGGAAGACTTACGGAAGAGTCCTCATATTGCCGTTGTCCTTCGTACGACGCAAGAGCACCTTGCAAATTTTGACCCGCTGGCAACAAATTTTCATGTCAGCCGCGAAGCCTATATAGAAGCGAAAAAACCGATTGTGAGGTTTCAGACGAGTCGGGACTACGCCGTCCTCAATGCGGATGATCCGACCAGCAGTTCTTTTGCCAAAGAGACGGCGGCACACGTATACTATTTTAGCCGGCGCGATCGACATGCACATGCGTATATCGATAGTGGCAGCGTTTTTTTGAAACGGAACGATAAAACCGAGCTGATCTGTCGCGCAGATGAGATTATCCTTCGCGGAGAACACAATCTGGAAAATATTGCAGCGGCAGCGCTCACCGCGACACTGGCAGGAGTCGATATCGCCTCTATCCGGCAGGTTGCCCGTATATTTCCGGGACTTCCTCATCGTCTGGAATTTGTGCGCCAGGTTGGCGGAGTTGACTACTATGACGATTCCTTTTCTACCGTACCGGAAACTACGATTGCTGCGGTTCGTTCATTTCAAGAGCCGGTTATTCTCATCGCCGGAGGAAGCGAAAAGGGTTCGGATTTTACCCAAATGGGTTCTGTGATTGCCGAAAGTTCTGTGAATGCGGTTATTGTAATCGGTGCGATGACCGGGCGTATTGTCAAAGCGCTTAAGCAGGCGCGCTTTGCAGGAAAGATTATTACCGGCTGCAACTCCGCCCATGAGGTAGTACAGAAGGCTGCGGGAATATCCAAAAGCGGAGATGTGGTACTTTTGTCTCCTGCGTGTGCGTCATTTGATATGTTCCCAAATTATAAAGAGAGAGGAAAACAATTTACATATGAAGTCTCTCTTCTTTAAATTATTTCATAAAGCCTCCGGGGGCGAGCATCGCACCGTCAAGAAAAAATGGCATGGTCCTGACCGATGGTTATTGTTTGCCGCCGTGTTTCTTACCATATTCGGATTACTCATGGTGTATGACTCATCGGTGGCGATTGCCATACGGGATTTTGCCAACCAATACTACTTTGTGAGGGAGCAGGCAAAATGGTTGGTTGTGGGGATAGCCGCGTGTTTTATTTTTTCGCGCGTGGATTATCATGTGTGGCAAAAGTTTGCGTTGCCGTTTCTTTTTGCCACGATAGCGCTTCTCCTGGCCGTGTTTATTCCAAAATTTGGCGTGCATGCCCTCGGAGCCAGGCGGTGGTTGAATTTCGGTTTTTTTGTCCTGCAGCCCGCGGAACTGGCAAAATTTTCGCTCGTGTTGTACCTTTCCGCTTGGTTTTGCAACCCGGAGAAACGCCGTCTCACTTCATTTTTGCTACTCATTGCAATGGTCGTCGGGCTTGTCGTGGCGGAGCCGGATTTGGGAACGAGTGTTATCCTGGTTGGGATTGCAGTCGTTTTGTATTTTGCCTCGGGTGCACCGTTATATCAGTTTGCTCTTCTTTTTCCGGCCGTGTTTATCGCGATCGTTCTGCTTGCGTTCATTTCACCCTATCGGCTGCGGCGATTGACGACGTTTGTCAATCCCCAGTCCGACCCATTGGGAGCCTCGTATCAAATTCGACAGGTGCTGTTGGCATTGGGGTCCGGAGGCATGTTTGGTGTGGGATTGGGAAAGTCCCGCCAAAAATATGAATATTTGCCGGAGGCAAACACGGATTCGATTTTCGCGATTATCGGAGAGGAAATGGGCTTTGTCGGCGCACTTGCCGTCATAGGAATATTACTCTTCATTATCTGGCGCGGATTTCGGATCGCAAAACGCGCACCGGATGCGTTCGGCAAATTTTTTGCCCTGGGCATATCGTCCTGGATTGCCATTCAAACACTTTTGAACCTCGGATCAATGGTCGCGCTGGTGCCGCTGACCGGCGTTCCTCTCCCGCTTATTTCGTACGGCGGATCAGGACTCATTATTCTTCTTTCCGCTGTCGGGATCGTATTAAATATCAGCCGGCAGTAGAACAATGATATGGATATAGTGAAAAAAAATATTACCATCGCAATTACCGGAGGACATGTTACTCCGGCACTTGCACTTATTTCGGAAATTCGACGAATGCATCCGGATTGGAATCTTATCTGGATCGGGAGACGCACGGCTTTGGAAGGAGAAAACATTGAATCCGAGGAATACCGTCTGATAAGGAGACAAGGCATTCGATTTCTGGCGCTGACGGCCGGAAGATTCACGCGACTGTTGTCTTTCAAAACCATTTCATCGCTGGCAAAAATTCCCCTAGGATATGTTCAGGCGCTTTTCTATGTAGCCAGGGAACGGCCAACGATCATTGTCTCGTTTGGAGGATATATTGCGTTGCCGGTAGTTGCAGCGGGAGCAATGCTTGGCATTGACTGCATTACGCACGAACAGACTCATGCTCCGGGGTTGGCTAATCGTATCATTGCACGGTTTGCAAAACGCGTCTGCGTGAGCTTTCCCGAAACGCGCGCATGGTTTACAAAAGACAAGACGGTCGTCACGGGGCTTCCCATCCGCCGCGAGCTTCTGACCGCTGCCAAATTCCTGCAAACTGCTGCGACCAGATCTCTTCCTGTTTTGTACATTACAGGAGGTGGTACGGGTGCGGTCACATTGAATGCGGTTATATTTCCTGCAATCAGGCGTTTGACCAAAACATTTATCGTAATTCATCAAACAGGTCATCCATCGTTTGCGCAGGCGTCGCGTCTTCGCGATGAATTGCCCGTTGTGCAAAAAAAGCACTATATCGTTGCTCCGTATTTCGATATAGGAGATTTAGGTGGCGTGCTTCGTGAAGCGCACATAGTGATTGCACGGGCAGGAGCCAATACGGTCGGGGAGCTGGCGCTACTGGGAAAAGTTGCGATTCTCGTGCCGTTACCGTGGTCTGCCGCAGGAGAACAGAGGGAAAATGCTTCATGGCTTGCGACGAACGGCGGAGCAGTTGTACTTGATCAGCATGGGCTTACCGATGCCGGGATGGAACGAACCATTCATGAAATAATGGCCAACTATGCCAACTATCAGGACCGCGCCGCCCGGCTTGCCCGTACATTTCCGCGCAATGGATCACTGCTTCTGCTTGGTGAGATTGAACATGCAATTACCTCGATATGATAATCCGGAAGCAATCGTTATTGTCCGGCGCACGTCGTAGTATCGGATTGGGAATTATTCTTATCGTTACCTTTGTGCTCTACCGGATTGTTACAACAGCGTTTGTGATACGAACGGTTGAAGTGATTGGCAGCGGGGTAGAAGTTTCGCTTGATGAATCAAAACTGACGAAGAACCTCCTGTTGTTCCCAGCACAAAAAATACGGGAGAGGCTCCTTCACGATAATCCTCTGCTTCGCGACGTCGTAATCCGCAAAAAATATCCGCATACGCTCGTCATTGAGCCGGTCAAACGCAGTGCAACCGCACTTCTTGTTACCGGCGATCAGTCGGTACTATTAGATTCGGAGGGAGTCGTTTTACCTCAATCAGAAATACGTGAGCCTCTTCCGACGATAATCATAAATATCGGGACCGTTCATATCGGCCAATCGGTGACAGATTACGGCATTGCAGTCAGCTTGCGGCTTCTTCAGAAACTTGGCGATTCATGGTACATCTCTTTGATAACGAAACATGAGGGAGGATTGCTGGTTGCAAAATATAGGGAAACAGAAATTTTTTTTACTCAAGAGGCAAACCCAGCGGCATTGATAGCCACTTTACAAACGCTGTTAACCGGGTTTAGAATAAAGGGAAGTCTGCCCAAAGTTATAGATCTTCGCTTCGATAAGCCGATCGTGACATTTTAAAGGTATGGCGCGTGATACCATAGTTTCCGGTATAGATGTTGGGACTTCTAAAATAACCACCCTTATTGCAACGGTTACCGAAGAGGAGGAGGCGCGCGTGATCGGCGTTTCCACCGTCGAGAGCCGGGGACTCCGCAAAGGTCAGGTTGTAAATATCGAAGAGGCCACGCAGGCTATTTCCCAATCGCTGGAAGGGGCGGAGCGCATGGCAGGCACGTCGGTGGGGAAAGCGTTTGTATCGGTAGGCGGCAATCACATCGCATCAATCAATTCCCATGGTGTGGTAGCGGTGGCCGAGCCCAATCGTGAGATTTCCGAACATGATGTGAAGCGGGTGATCGATGCGGCTAAAGCCATATCCCTTCCTTCTTCCCGCGAAATTCTTCATGTACTTCCGCGCGGGTATATCGTGGATAGTCAGGAAGGAATAGTCGATCCCGTGGGCATGACCGGTGTGCGTCTGGAGGTGGATACACATCTGGTGACCGGGGGAGCGACTGCAATGCGCAATTTGAAAAAATGCGTGGAGGAATTGGGAGTAGAGGTGGAAGGGATGGTATTCGGAGGATTGGCTTCGGCCGTCTCGACGCTTTCGGAAACGGAAAAAGAGTTAGGAGTGGTGCTTATTGATATCGGGGGAGGGACCACGGACGTCGCAATTTTTATTGACGGAGCGCTGTCCTATTCCAGCGTTATCCCTATCGGCGCGATAAACATTACGAAAGATTTGGCCGCGGGTTTACGCATTTCTTTGGAGAGCGCGGAAAAAATTAAACTTCGGTTGGGACAGCAGCCAAAGATTCCGGCGCTCGCAGACGATCACGAGACGGTTGGGACGGCCAAGACGGAAAAAACAGACGAATTGGATATTTCGGATTTGGGACTCGTTGAAGAGATGCGCACGGTATCGCGCAAGACACTTGTTGAGGGAATCATTAAACCCAGGCTGAATGAAATATTTACGATGGTGGGATTGGAGATTAAAAGAAGCGGTTTCGGCGGCATGACGCCTTCCGGAGTGGTACTGACCGGCGGCGGAGCACTCACCATCGGTGCTACTGAATCTGCAAGGAGAAGTTTGGCCATGTCTGTGCATATCGGCGAGCCCAAAAAGATTTCCGGGCTCATCGATGAAATCACAACGCCTGCATTTGCCGCCGGATGCGGACTGCTTCTGCATGCCGCAAAATTCGGTAAAAGCGAACACGGATCGTTCTTACGCGGTTTTGGAAAGCTCGGTGAGCGGGTACAGATGAAAGGACTTGCAGGAAAGGTTATTGATCTGGTAAAGTCTTTCTTACCCTAACGTATTTATTTTCTCCTGCCCCTCGATACGGTTATGCTCATTAAACCAGACATCGCGAGATTTGCCAAGATTAAAGTGGTGGGGATCGGCGGCGGCGGATGCAATGCCATCAATTCCATGATCACCGTAAATCAGATAAACGGCGTGGATTTTTTGGGCATCAACACCGACGCTCAGGCTCTCCTTACCTGCCAGTCATCAACAAAAATACAAATCGGTGAACATCTGACCCGCGGTTTGGGAGCCGGCGGTAATCCTGACCTCGGCAGTCAAGCAGCGGAGGAGTCGCGGGAAAAACTCAAGGAGTATCTGCGCGATGCGGACATGGTATTTTTGACGTGCGGGGAAGGCGGAGGGACCGGCACAGGCGCTACCCCACTCATTGCCCAGATAGCAAAAGAACTGGGTGCGCTTACGGTGGCGGTCGTCACCAAGCCGTTCCACTTTGAGGGAACGCGCAGGATGGTCACGGCAGAAGAAGGCATCGCGAACCTCAAAGACAAAGTTGATACCCTTATCGTTATCCCAAACCAGCGGCTTCTGGAAGTGATCGATAAAAAAATGACACTTCTGGATGCCTTCCGGGTGACGGATTCGGTGCTGGGACAGGGTGTGCAGGGAATTGCGGACCTTATTACCATGCCGGGGCTCATCAACGTGGACTTTGCCGACGTGCGAACGATCATGACCAGCGCCGGGTCGTCGCTTATGGGCATCGGTACGGGTGTGGGAGAAAACAGAGCCGCAACCGCTGCCCGTACCGCTATTGCTTCGCCGCTTCTGGAAGTGTCGATCGAAGGGGCTAAGGGAGTGCTGTTTAACATTACCGGCGGACCGGATCTGACCATGGCAGAGGTGGATGACGCAGCCAAGCAAATTGCCGCGGTGGTGGACCCGGATGCAAATATTATTTTTGGCGCAACAATAGATGAACAGTTGGTGGATCAGGTAAAAATTACGGTGATTGCGACCGGTTTTGACGAAACGAAAAGGAGACTTCGGGAACTTTCATCCCAGCCGCGGTACGGCTCCGCCGTACAACAGCAAACCGGCATGTTTACCAAACCGGTGACGGCTGCCCAATCCGCGGGCGTTGTGCCGCAACCGTTGCCCACACCGCTTACTCCGGCAGACGATTTGCCGCCGGAGGAAGACGAGTTCGACATCCCCGCATTTCTGAGGCAGAGAAGTTAAGGACAGAACGCTTCGGTTTCTCCCGTTGCCACAAGTAGTCTGCATTTTTAGGTCTTCCCAGGGAGCGGTATTTGTGATATAGTAAAGTTGTTCCTCGCAGGACAACTTCATTCTCAATCACAAGCTACTCCCGATGGGGGAGTATGCAGATTGATAAAGCGGATTTCCACCGTTTTCTGACGATTAAAGAAGGCCTTGACGCAAGCAGTGTACGCCACTGCATGTGCCGTATCGGCATACTCAATACGTGGCTTTCGGAGCAAGAGAACGAGTTAACCAAAGAAGGGGTCGAAAAGTTTTTTGCAGGGCTGAAAGCCAAAGGATTGAAAAATAACTCCCTCAACACCTACCGCTTCATGTTTCGCCATTTGGTTTCTTACTGCAAAGACAGGGGATTATCAGCCGATTTTTTTGACGGGTTTAAGTCATTCAAGAAGACCAAGCCTGACATTGTGATATTTACCCACGAGGAGATTGAGAAAATATTGAACACATCGCTTACCTATGGCAAACCAAATCTTATACTGCTCCCGCTCTGTTGCCCGTAATGCGGTATAAGAAATTCGTAGGTATCAAACGCCTCGCTTTATCGGATAAATGGTAATTCAGCCTTCATTCCATTCTTTACGAGACATTGCTGATACCATAAAGAGAATGTGGATGTTGATAAGGTAGTGTCAGTCGGATAAAACCAACCCCAATTTTCAGCACTTGCACCTTTTGTTGGATTATACGTCCAAACCTTTTCAGGAGCCCACTGTTTATCGTAGGTTTCCATTTGTTTCCACCTATTTGTTTTGCCAAAACTATTGTTGTAGCAATGCCGCCTAAGCAGACTTGGTCTCAATTGGAACCAACCAAACCAGCTCACTGAAATAATCACCACTACGACCCAGTACCCCGTTTTCATGATGGGCTTATTATATCACTTGAATGAACCGTAGGGGGTGTGGCTAGAATACGTAGGTGATGGGCTGAGGCGAGCCAGATTTATTTTCCATAAGGGTACGTAATCAGACGGCGTCAAACCAAGCTCTGTACTTCTCCCTGGCTTTCGCTTCTAATGCGGTATAATAGGTTCGTAAGTCGTCAGTCAGATGACCATTCAGAAACTACTTGTCGCACAATCATTGAGAGGTACGACGTAGTTTTGAAACAAACAAGCGGTTGTATGCCAACTTATAGACCGATAATTGTTTATTTTTGCACTTATAAAGATATTTTTAAACTCGTATGACTAAAATCTGAAGATTGTGGTATATTGTTAGTAGCTATGGATTTGGCAGCAAAGTTTCAAAAGGTATATGCCAACCTTCCGTTGGGAGCGAGAACCGAGATTGTTGCCGTTATTGACGGAGCGCCGATGACATGGAATGCTATTTATATCGAGGTGAAAGAGGATACAGAGAAAAGCAAGCAAATTCTTTCATTCCTTGAAAAAATTGGGGTGTTGAAACATGAATGATACGACAACCAAACCCGTGGCCGCCCCGGAAGAATCCGGCGAGCTTCAGCAACAGATTAAAGAACTCGTGATTGCACGTATTCTCACTCTTCCCGAAGATGTGTCATTGTCTGTCGGAGACGAGGATTTAAAGAGAGAGCAGCTTGTTGAACATGTTCAAAAAGAGGATAAGATTGGGAAGGACATCGTGGACATGCAGATGGAGTTTATCCGCGATATGGCAAGCGGAGCCCTCTATGAGAACCAGTAAGACCCTCCTCATAACACGACCAAGCCACGACCCCACAACCCGGTACTGTTATTATTGGTCGGAGCCGGTGATAAAAAAAGCAAAGGAAAAAGCATTTCGCGTCCTTGATATTGCTGATAACAAGGCAACAAAGGAGATATTTGAGAGTTATCTGCAAAAGTAGGAACCGCAGTTCTTGTTTCTTAACGGGCATGGGACACAAACCATAGTTTTTGGCCATGACGATAAACCGATTCTAGATGAGAGTAACGTCAATGTTGTTCCTCAAGGTTCTATTATGTACGTGAGAAGTTGTGATGTTGGCGCTAAATTGGGAGAAAAGATTGTTGGGCAAGCGGCGGTATTCATCGGCTACCGTAAAGCATTCGGATTTTACAGGCTGAATAATTACATGAGAAATCCGCTTGCGGATTCTTTGGCAAAATTTAGCTTTGAGCCGTCAAATCTTGTCGCAACCACGCTTTTGAAAGGTAAAACCGCAGAAGAAGCTCATGAACGTTCAAGGGAAGCGATGCGCAGAAATCTTCAATACCTGTTGTCCAGTAAAGCATCGGAATTAGAACGGCAGTGCGCAACCCCGTTGTGGTGGAACTACAAGTATCAAGTACTTCATGGTGATAGAGAAGCGCGGCTCCAAGCATAACATCCCCGCAGTCCTTGTTTTCATCTCTGCCGTTTGCTATATTCTTCTTGAAGACTTAAAAAATGGATCGGTTCTTGTAAGGTGATTGGGGAGAGATTGAAGCTAATATATAACCCTGTCCTATAAATTCCCGCGTTCCTTCGCCAACGAAGTTGACTTGTCCACACCAGGTGTGTGTCAGCTAGACACCTAAGGAAACCCTCGCGGTAGTATAATGAGGTATGGCTTCACGCTTGGCGGTTCGCCTTCTTATTGGTTGGATAATACTCCTTGGTACCCTCTATAGCACGCTTTCGATCATTCGCCACAACCACTTTGAATCCGGCGGGTTTGACTTGGGGATTTATGATCAGGCGGTGTGGCAGTATTCACACTTTTTATCTCCGTACA
>JACREP010000087.1 GCA_016218185.1 Candidatus Gottesmanbacteria bacterium
CCAGGCCTGGCAGGAGCTTCAAAGTGGCATGGGATTTATCGCCCGCTATCCGGCAACCGGCGCCTCCGTCACCGTACGCAATGTAACAATCGCCTATTATGATTCATTCGAGCCGCAGATGTACCTGCAGCCGGTCTTTGTGTTTGAAGGAGATGACGGCTTTGTATCCTACGTACCGGCGGTTGCCCCCCCATGGACGGAGTAATAAAATGAACAACACGAGTGAGTTAGCAGCGCGAGTTACTTAGTAATTTCTAAGTAACTAAGTAACTGGCCTTACTCGCTTGGCTCAAACACCTGCCATTGGTAATTTCCAAATACCCAATCAATAAGTCTTGCCGTTTCTCCGAACCGGTCGCGACTTCGCAGTACCACCAAAATTACCCGGTGGCCGCTACGCTCAACAAGCGTTACGAGATTTTCCCCGGCTTCTTCCGTCCAGCCGGTTTTGACACCTCCCACTCCCGGAATTTTCCCCAGCAGCTGGTTGACATTACGAAGGGGATGAAAATATGTGTGCGTGACATCCGATATGGTAATTTGCGGTATGGCGACCATCTTTGCAATGACTTTGTTGGAAAGGGCAACACCCGCAAGTCTTGCCAGATCCATGGGCGTCATCTTGTGACCCGGGTCATCATACCCAACCGGGTTGGTAAACGTACTTTTGGTTAAATGCAGTGCCCTGGCTTTTTCATTCATCGCCTCCACAAATTTGCCAACCCCTCCCGGATAATGCTCGGCCAATGCGTATGCCGCGTCGTTTCCGGAAGCAATCAGCGTACCGTAAAGAAGATTTTCCACCGTGATGCGCTCCCCCGGTACCAATCCCATGGTCTGCCCGTCATTCATGACGGTTTTGACCGTCACCACATCATCCAGTTCATACGCGTCCAGTGCCACCATGGCTGTCATAATTTTGGTCGTTGACGCCGGAGCCAACAATTCTTCCTCGTTTCGCTTGTATACATACACGCCCGAATCCACATCCAGCACCACCATCCCTTCTGCACTATAGTCCGGCCCCGGATAGATGCCAGTGGTGTTCGTTGGGTACGGCGCAGGTGATGGAATGGCAAACGGCAACCGACGGATCATGGGCGTTCTTTGTCCCAAGAGTTGGGTATAGATATTTTGTCCGGGATATAACAGGAAAAATATCGCAAGAATGCCAAGATACAACACCTTATCCCAGGATTTGCGCAACCAAGGTTTGTACTGAAAAATAACGCGTGTCTTGGACATTATTTCTTTTGAGGCACTATGGTTATGCCAAGTTCCCGCAGTTGTTCCGGTGCTGCATCGCTCGGTGCTTCCATCACGCTCGTTGTACCGGAAGAAGAAGCAGGAAACGCCATAACCTCGCGGATGCTGGGCTCTCCCAACACGGCCATAAGTAACCGGTCAACCCCGGGAGCAATCCCGCCATGGGGCGGCACCCCGTAGGTAAACGCGGTGAGCATATGGTCAAATTGTGCTTTTTGCTCTTTGGTGAATCCGATCAGGTCAAAGATTTTTTCCTGAATTGTCTGTTGGTGGATACGGATGCTGCCTCCGCCTACCTCAAATCCGTTCAATACTAAATCGTGCTGCAGCCCGCGAACCTTAAGCGGATCGGTAGCCAACAGGGGAATATCTTCAGGATGCGGTGCGGTAAACATGTGGTGCGACGGCGCAAATTTCGCTTTGCCGCTGCCGTAATAGAAATCTTCTTTTGATTGTGCCGTAAACAGCGGAAAATCGATGGTCCACGAAAAGGCCAGTTCATCGGGGTCGGTTTTGTTTTTCCGCAAATCCGGCTTGTCCGTGCCGTATGCTTTGATAACCTCTGCATGGGGAATCCTGGGCCACGGCGACTGGGCAATGTGCTTATGCGGAAACACTTCTTTTACCAGCGTTGTAAATAACTCTTCCGTCAACTGTAAAATGTCTTCCTGGGTTACAAACGACATTTCCAAATCCAGCTGGGTAAATTCGCCGTACGCCCGGTCGCGGCGCGGATCTTCATCGCGGAAACACCGCGCAATCTGAAAATAGCGCTCAAGTCCCGCGACCATCAGGAGCTGTTTGTACTGCTGGGGGCTCTGGGGCAATGCATAAAATTTTCCTTTCTGAAGCCGCGACGGCACGATAAAGTCACGGGCCCCTTCCGGCGTGGTTTTGGTGAGAATCGGCGTTTCTACTTCCACAAAATCACGCGCGATCAGAAAATTGCGGATGAAATTCGTCATCTTCGAGTGGAGCCGCAAGTTCCGCGTCATGCGCGGCCGACGGATATCCAGGTAGCGATATTTTGAACGGATTTCTTCGTTAATGTCGTAACCATCCGTATCAATCGGGAATGGAAGTTCTTTGGCTTTACTGATTATCTTTAACGTTTTAACCTCTACCTCAACAGTGCCGGTTGGTATTTTGGGATTGACCATGGCTGCCGGCCGGTCCTTCACTATTCCCGTTACCTCAATTACGTCTTCAGTTGTAGGGGTCTCGCCTTGTTTACTGACAAGGCGAGACCCTGTCAAAACAAGTTGCACGATACCGGATCGATCCCGCAAGTCCAAAAAAGTAATTTTGCCGTGGTCCCGGCGGGTATCTACCCAGCCTTGAAGCAAAACTTCCTGGCCGATTTTTTCAACTGTTTCGATTGCCAATGTTCTCTTCATGGTTTTCTCAAGGCCTCGCCTTGCTATGCAAGGCGAGGCCTTATGGAACTGTGTATTTGTATTGTACGTTCCTTTTCCCTGCTTGACAAGAACAAATCGTTTGCTACAATAGGGAAAGGAATAAAGGTTTAGGTCTATGCAAAGCCCTGTGTGTCACTACATTACCCTGTTTACTATCCTCCGAACGGAGGGGGGTCGTGTGGTGATGCCGTAGGCATTACTTAAAAGAAAAATCACACGAACCTCCCAAATAGAAGCGGGAGGTTTTTTGTGAGGGTGAAACTTCACCCGGGCACATTGACAATTTGAAATTTTGGGTGGGTGACGAGGATATCACCTCAATTGAGGTGTCTTCCTCATCCACCCAAAATTTTTTGGGAGGAAATCCAACAAACAAGGAGACGATAGTGAACACCGGTCCGCCATAAAAAGTACGGTACTGAAAAATATCCGGAAACACGAAAAACTAGAAAGGAAACACAATGTATCACCTGACATCTGGCAATGGCAACTGCGCTGTCTGCGCACGCAAGGGCATCGTCCGCAAGAGC
>JACREP010000089.1 GCA_016218185.1 Candidatus Gottesmanbacteria bacterium
CACTGTTCGAACAATAGTTTTGACCGGATTGATTGTCCCGAGAACATTGGATACGGCAGTGATTGCGAGTAATTTTGTTCTTCGAGTAATTAACTTATCCAATTCTTTAAGATTAAGCGTTGCATCCTTTTCTAATCCCCGCACCCTAAACTTTAAGCTCTTTTCTTTTGCCATCTGCTGCCACGGCACGAAATTTGAATGGTGCTCCATGATCGTTACAACAACTTGATCCCCCTTTTTCAAATTGCCCTTCCCCCAACTATAGGCAATCAGGTTAATGGATTCCGACGTATTACGGGTAAACACGACTTCTTCCGGCTTGTTTGCCCCAATAAACGCGGCAACTTTACCCCGCGCGTCTTCATACTCGGCCGTTGCTTCTTCGGATGTTTTGTAAATTCCGCGAAAAATATTTGCGGAGTATTTCGTATAATACTCGTTGATTTTATTGATGACGGCAGAGGGCTTCAGCGACGTGGCGGTCGAGTCAAGATAAATAAGCGGCTTGCCATTGAGGCGCCGCCGTAGTTGGGGAAAATCCTTTCGTATGGCACATGCATCCATCATACCGCAACCGACACCATGTCTCCTTCTACCGTAACTTCGTAGGAACTAACGTCGGATACGGCGGGAAGTGCGAGTACTTTTCCGTTGGTGATATCAAACTGCGCCCCGTGACACCCACACGTGACCGTCGTGCCGTCTAAAAATCCTTCGCTCCCCAACGAACACCCAACATGCGAACATGCATCATCGATGGCAAAATACTGTCCGTCAATGTTGGCAACAGCGATGCGTTTCCCGGAAACGTTGACGGTTTTCATGCTGCCTGGGGTAAGTTCAGATACTTTGCATACCGGGGTCATAGGCTCTTATTATACCGCACGTGAGACAAAAGTATCTAACTCGTTTCTCACGTTTTCGTCTGTGACAATGTCTAATGCACTTTTCAAAAATCCCGATACGATAAGATCTTGGCCTTTTCCGCTCGGTATGCCGCGCGTCGCCAAATACCAAAGCTGGTCTTCCGGTATGTGACCCACGGTTGCCCCATGTGTACATCGCACGTCATCGGCAAGAATCTCCAATCTCGGTTTGCTTTCTGCATGTGCATCAGCAGACAAAAGCAGATTTTCATTGCGTTGATACGCGTCGGTTTTCTGCGCCCGTTTTTCCACGCGGATGCCTCCGTCATATACGCACGTCGCCCCGTCGGCAAGTACGGTCTTCACAAGGAGATTGCTGGTTGTTTCCGGCACCTCGTGCTGTTGGAGCGTATGGATAGCCAAAGAAGCATTATTCTTCCCAAGAATAATTCCCACAATGGTTGCGGATGCGCCCTTTCCCGCTAACCGGACGGTCGCCTCCACTGATGACTTTACCCGCCCCAAGGCAAGTAACAAAAGCGTAAGATTGCCTCCTTCACCAACAATATACTGAAACCGTGATGTTCCCTCGGGAATTTCCTGGATGTCCGTTTTCTCTCCGATAATTTTTGTTTCCATATCGCTATCCCACTGTTCCTTCCCCCAAACAATGCTTACTTCCTCCCGAGGTCGGAGTTTATCCCGCTTCGCGGGATCCTCGCGTCGGAAGGGCGCATGTTCGGGACTGCGGTTCAGCCGACTGAACCTTGCATTTGTAGTTCAATAAGTCTGTTCATCTCCACCGCGTATTCAAGAGGCAATTCTTTGACGATCGGCTCGATGAAGCCATTGATAATCATGGACTGCGCCTGTGCTTTGGTAATACCGCGGCTCGTGACATAAAACATCTGTTCGTCCCCGATTTTTGAAACCGTTGCCTCGTGCTCCATCTGCACATCCTGCTCGTCTACCTTCATCGTCGGATAGGTATCGGATCGTGAAGCTTCATCCAAAAGAAGCGCATCGCACACCACCTTGCTTTTGACTCCTTTGGCACCCGGGTATACCTGCACGAGCCCCCGGTAGGACGTGCGTCCGCCCCTGCGGCTTATGGATTTGGAAATGATCTGTGAGCTCGTTTCAGAAGCCGCATGGATGGCTTTCCCTCCTGCATCCTGATGTTGCCCGGATCCCGCATAGGCGATGGAAAGAATTTCGCCCCGGGCTTTTCTGCCAACCAGGTAGACACTCGGGTACTTCATCGTTAGTTTCGACCCCAAGTTCCCATCCACCCATTCCATCACTCCCTCCTCTTCCACCCGCGCACGTTTGGTCACCAGGTTATACACGTTTTTGCTCCAGTTCTGAATCGTGGTATACCGCACGCGGGCGCCTTTTTTGACGATAATTTCCACTACTGCGCTGTGCAGCGAATCCGTCGTGTATATCGGTGCCGTACAGTTATGGACCGCAAAACCTCGAACAAGGTAAGAGTTTACTCCTACAACATCCAAATTAAACACCAATCCCTTGTATGGCTCTCGAGAGATATGCTCTATAGGAACAAGGAAATACGCGTTCGTTTCCCTCATTTTCGTCCATTTTTTATTCGGTGTATATACTAATATGTACTGTGTTTGTCTATGAATTCGCCTGCCGCCAATAGTATCTGCACCACCACGACGTATTTGAATGCTCAAATAAATTCCTATACAGCCACATAACACTTGCAGTTGTCTTGCCAACCCCTCAGATACCGTTGCAGCTCTCATAAGCGTGCTTCCTTGTCTTTTCAGAACATTACCGTCTCCTCTCCAGTATGCATCCACAAAAGTTCGAATTTGATCAAGGGGCAATGACATTATCTCTTTACTTAATACTTTCGTTGCAGCTCCTTTACCACAATGGGCAAGACACAAATCGCGTAGCAAAGAGGAATAAACTCGAACTTCCATGCCATGCTTTTTCCTGTCATGAATGATCATGGCACGTTTCCCTGTAATTTTTTTTATAAGGGTCGCAATTTCTTCATAAAAGCTCTTTTCTAATTCGTTGCATGAAAAGCTTACAATAGGCCGATTGAGTGTTTTGTGGATATACGTAGAACCTTCCGCAAGATAATATCCCAATAATTTGACTTCGTCTACATTCATACGAGCTTCGCGTTCGATCTGCACTTTAGGAAAAACAAGGAAATCTCCTCTCTTTAGCTCACCCGCGGGATAATATGACGGTCTACATTTGAGAAGCTTCTTAGACGACACCTCAGATAACCACCCATAACGCCTTCTCCCTCCTACGCCGCTTCGCTTAATTGCTAAAACTGGATGCTCTGGGGTTAGCCGGAACTTGTTGTATGGCGATACTGGGTGTATGGAAATAAGATCACCAGAATAATCCCTCGTCATGATTGCTTTAACCCGATGTTCTCTGCCGTCATCACCAACAACGAGATCTTTCGGTTTAACTGACTCTATATTCACCCATCGATCACACAAACTCACTTGTTCTCCTGCAGGCAAACACCCCTCGACGTAATGGACAAAGCTTCCCTCCTCGGCAATAATGAGCGTCCGCTCAAACTGCCCCATGTTGGCCGCATTGATGCGGAAATATGCCTGAAGCGGCAACTCTACACGAACCCCTTTGGGAACATAGACAAATGACCCGCCGCTCCAAACACTGCTGTTAAGCGCTGCAAATTTATTATCAGCCGCAGGGATCACGGTGCCGAAGTATTGCCTGACGATATCCGGATACTGCCGAAGTCCCGAATCCATATCCAGAAATATGACTCCTTTTTTGGTAAGCATGGATTGGATGCTTTTGTACACAACCTCACTTTCGTATTGTGCAGAAACGCCGGCGAGGAATTTTTTCTCTGCCTCGGGAATGCCGATTTTATCGTAGGTATCTTTAATGTCCGGCGGTAGCTCGTCCCACTTGCTTACTTTTTTATCCATTGGTTTGATGTAATAATAAATGTTGTCAAAATCTATAGTCGTAAGGTCTCCGCCCCAAACCGGCAGGGGTTTCTGTTCAAAGAGCGATAAGCTTTTGAGCCGAAACTCCCGCATCCAGGCAGGCTCGCTTTTGTGCGAGCTGATCTCTTCTACCACGGTACGATCAAGCCCCTTTTTGGACTTAAACACGTATTTTTCCGGTTTATGGAAACCGTATTTGTAAGAGTCATCAATGAGTGACTGCATATTTTCCGTACCCTTCTTCTTCTATTTTTTTAGCTAAACCCGGTCCGCCGGTTTGCGCAATTTTTCCATTGACCAAAACGTGCACCACATCCGGCTTAAGATACTTGAGAATCCTTTGGTAATGAGTGATCACGATGATCCCCGTGCCGTTTTTGGCAAGTATCCGCATGGCAGAAGCCACGGTTTTGAGCGCATCCACGTCAAGCCCCGTATCTATTTCATCGAAAATCGCAAATTTAGGGGCAAGCACCAGTGCCTGAAGCATTTCTATCTTCTTTTTTTCGCCGCCGGAAAACCCGTCATGGATGCCACGGGTCAAAAGACTTTCGTCTAAGTGTAATGTTCGGGCATGCTCCTTGATCTGTTTTTGAAACGTTATAAGGTCAACATTGCCCGCTAATTTGGAGGCAAGCGCCGGATTGTGGATTTTTGCATGAGGCCACCTTTTTCCATCATATTTTTCTTGGTACGCAGTCCGAAGCAGGTTGACCACCGTCACTCCCGGAATGGCAATCGGGCTTTGCATGGCCAGAAACAATCCTGCCCTCGCCCGCTCCTCCGTCGCAAGATCCGTAATGTCTTTGCTTTCAATTTTGACTTTTGACTTTTGACTTTTGACTTTATATTGCGGGTGTCCCATCAGCGCATACGCTAATGTGGATTTCCCGCTTCCGTTGGGACCCATCACCGCATGCACCTCTCCGGAAGCAACACGCAAGCTTACGCCGCGCAGAATCTCTTTCCCTTCGACGGAGACGTGCAGATTCTGGATAGATAGGATATGCTTCATTCTATTTCAGAATTTGTTTGGCGGGGCGACCTCAGCCAAACCTTCCAACCGACCTCAGCGCCGGAACGAGTGTATCATACCTCACAATCTATTGGAAACACGATCGTTTTTGCCCATAAACACTTCCGTCGTCCCGTGCATACGCAGGATAAAATACTCGTACCTTGCAAGCGGATTGGCTGCAAAAGACAGGAAACGCTGCACATCCGCCTGTTGCGACCGGTGCGACAG
>JACREP010000090.1 GCA_016218185.1 Candidatus Gottesmanbacteria bacterium
AAAAAACCCGCACGACTCCCACGGCAAAAACCCTTTCTGCTGTATTTGGCGCTCTGGATAAAGCCGCAAAGCACCACGTCATCCATAAAAACAAAGCCGCCAGGCTCAAATCCCGCCTTTCCAAGCTTCTGAAGAAGAAATCCTAATTTGACTAATTTGTCCCATTGGTCAAATTTGTTATGATGAGGGTATGCCTGCCGCGCCTATCCGTATCAATCTTCTGGGGAGTGACGCAAACCGTAGCCCCTATAGCCGTATCTTCACGTGGGCTGTTACCTATGGCCGCTACATCATGATCGGCACGGAAATTGTCGTGTTGCTGGCATTTGTCTCCCGGTTCAGTCTGGACAGAAAGCTCACGGATCTCAAGGAGGAAATTGCACAAAAACAGGCGATCATCCAGGCGAACCAATCATTTGAATCCGACATACGCAGTCTCCAGTTTCAACTGGCGAAAATAAAAGGTCTCTTTACCGATCAGGGAAAACCCTGGGATCTTTTTACCCGCATCCAGTCCTATCTTCCGCCGGATACAATGCTGGAATCCTTTGAGCAATCGGGTGATAGGCTCGCTGTTTCAGCCGTCTCCGGCAGCACGGAAGGCTTTTCCCTCTTTTTATCCCGGCTTCAATCAGACAAAACACTCTCAGCGGTGAACTTGGGAGATGTAACAAAGGAAGCATTCATGGGCATTCGGTTTAAACTTTCAGCCAAAACATCCCTGACAAAACCGAAAGGAAAATAACATGCCGTTTCATTACAAAACCGGGTACGAACGGTATAAACATTATTACCAAGAGTTGAACCAAGCGGCGGAGAAGCCGAAAAACCGCGTCTATTCCACCACTGTGTTCTCGTTTCTTGTTGTTTCGCTCTTCGGGTGGTACGCGATCCGGCCAACCGTCCAAACCATACTGTTTCTGCGCCGTGAGTTGAAAGATGACCAAATTATAAGCCTCCAGATGGAAGACAAGATATCCGCCCTCGTTGAAGCCCAGGCTGCGTATCAGGACACCCAACCCAAACTTGGACTCGTCAATCAAGCACTTCCTTCATATCCTGAGGTTCTCTCCGTTGTTTCTCAACTGCGGGCCCTTGCCGACAACACGCAGGCATCGCTGTCGGCTGTTCAGGTGCCCACCGTGCCACTGTTGGGGATTGATGCCAGTCAATCCGCTTCTGCCGCCCCGGCCAAATCAGCACTCTCTGCCGGAACTCTGGGCGATTATCCGCTCACCGTAACCCTAAATGGATCGTTTGGCAGCATACAATCGTTTATTAACGGACTGTTGTCCATCCGGCGCGCCCTCACCATTGACGCAATCTCTATTCTTCCATCCAAAGAAAATTCCGCAGAAAAAAACTCGCTCCAACTTACGTTAAAATTGAAAGCATACTACCGGATGCAATAACCATGAGTAAAGATGCCGATCGCGATGTACTTTTGCTGTCTCTGTTTACTTTCCTCACGGTAACGCTGTGGATTTTCTTTGAGCTGGCAAAAACCGTAAAAACGACCACTGTTTCCTCGGTCGTCCGGCAAATCATTACCCCATTTTCTCCCAAAATCGATACTGATATACTGACGAGTATAGAACGCAGGACATCATACTAAGGGCTCGCTCCTAAATAAAGTTTACAATTATTTAGGATTGCGGCCCTTTGTGGCGCATCTACAAAAGAAAAAGTGTACAATTAATTTTGGAGTGCGCCCTAATATGCAATTCCCAAAAAAAATTCCCATGGTTGCCGGCATACTCCTGCTCGTCCTTCTTGTGGGAGGCATGGTCGCCGGCGGCGAACGGTTATTCCGCCAGCCCACCGTTGCTTCCGGCTCCATCGCACCGACCAATGTGACCATCACCAACGTCACCGACAGTTCTTTCACCGTCACATGGACGACCCAGCTTCCGGCAACCGGAGCCGTGGAAGTACAGGGCGTCAATGACAAAAAACGTGTGGCGTTTGATGAACGCGATACCAACGCACGGTCATTAAAAAAATATACGACGCACAGCATCACCGTGCGAAATCTCACGCCCGATGCCCAATATGCCACCACCATCCTTTCAGCCGGAAAGGCGCGGCTGACGGACGGAAAGCCGTACCAAGTAAACACCGCGCCGACCGCGGCTCCGGTTACTTCTCCTTTGGAACCTGCCTACGGCATGGTGACCACCGCAGCCGATGCTCCTGCAGACGGCGCACTCATCTATCTTACGCTGGAAGGAAGCCAAACGCTTTCTGCCGTAGTCAAGCCGTCCGGAACGTGGATGATTCCGCTCAATCTTGTCCGCACCCTAGACCTCTCCCGGTATCTCCCGGTCACTGAGCGGATGACGGAAAACATTACCGTGGTCTTTAACGGAGATCTGACGTCTGCCGTTGGCGACACGCTCAATGATGCGCCGGTGCCCACCATGGTCATCGGCAAAACATATGATTTTCGTAAAGTCCAGGCCGACACGAGCGCCACCGGAGGCGCTCCTCTAGCCAACACCTTCTCTCAAACCCCTGCAATCCTGGGCAGTCAAACTGCAGTACAGCCCGACACCCACACCGTCACGCTCGCGGCGCCTGCGGAGGGAGCATCGCTTCCCACCACTCTGCCGCTTATCCAAGGAACCGGCATCCCGGGAAAAACCGTCACCGTCACGGTCGGCATTACCAATCCGACCACCGGCATAACCACGGTCGGCACTGACGGTGTCTGGCGCTACACGCCTCCTTCGTCGCTTTCTGCCGGCAAACAGAGCGTGACCGTCACCACGAAAGATGCAGAAGGGAAACCCGTAGCCATTACCCACACGTTTGAAATTCTCAAAAGCGGCACCCAGGTGTTAGGTGTTGCCACGCCGTCGGCAACCCTTGCCCCAACCCCGCAATTTACGCCCACCCCCACCTCCACACTGGCTGGTCAACCCGTACCCGTGAGCGGAACTGTTACCCCAACGCTCATCCTTCTTTTGATCGGTTTGCTGTTATTAAGCGGAGGCGTTGCTGCGTTCGCTTTGTAATAGCGAAATTTATTTCGCGTTGTTCTTGACTTCCCACAGTAGTTTCCACTACTCTGGAAGTAGGAAGATTTTTATATAACGTACCCGCCGCAACTTACTTTGCGCCTCAAAACGCTTGCTATTCGCAGGCGGCGCAAAGAGCGTTTGCTGGCGGGTGCAGAGGCCACTAGACGCTCCGCTGGTACGCGGATCGCCTGTGGACACTAGCATGCCCGACATTCTGGACGCTGCCCAAAAACAAATTAATGATGCTGCCGGCCAGTTGACTCCTCCCGCTGCCGCAGGCAGCATCCCGCCGCCTCCGGTCGACCCCAACCCTCCAGTCCCGCCGTCCCAACCGGATCCACCGCCTGCTCCGGAACCACCCGCACCCTTGCCCGCCGAAGTCCCGACCCCAGTCGGGACGAAGGAGGGGCCAACGCCGGAGGAATCTGCTTTCGTGGACAAGCTCATTCATGAAACGAACAATGCCGCTGCAACCGAACCACCACCCATTCCTCCTCCCTTGCCCGCCGAAGTCCCGACGGATGTCGGGACGAAGGGGGGGCCACCAATCAGACCAAAAAAGAAAGGCGCGGGCAAAGGAGCAATGATTGCCGCCATTTTGCTCCTTCTTGTCTCCCTTCCCCTGGGTGTGTTCTTTGTTTCCCAACAGAAACAGCTTGCAGAAGTCAGAAGCCGCGCCTCTGGGTACACCTGTGTTGCAAGTGACAACTACTGCGTTCCTCAAGGAGAAGATTGTGACGCCGGGGATCTTAAGGGGATAGGCGGCACGTGTCCCGGCTCTCAAACATGCTGCAAAAGAAAAACAGCACCCACTTCAACAACTGCGCCCACAGCCACAACAAGACCTACCCCCACCCCTACACCTGTCTCTTCGTGCGGATCACAGGGTCAAGAACCGATAAATGGTCGATGCTGTAGTGGCCTGGAAAACGTAGATGGAATCTGCGGCGTACGAGGGGCAAAATGTCCTAACAGTAACCGGTATGCTCCTGACGGTGATATCTGCAACTGTACACCAAAACCACAACAATGTGTTCCTACACCCACTCCTACCCAGCCATCTGGTCGTTGTGAACCCGGTGAATTACGGCATGACTCGCCATCGATCGATGTGGTGGTGGAGGACTGTCAAGATCGTTGCAAAACTTCTTCATCCTCATGTCGGAGTGCAATCCGTCAAGTGGGTAGCTACCCAAACTATGTCTGGTGTTATAAATGCACAGGAACAGGGGGCGGTACCATTTCAACGCCCACCCCAACTCCTCCCCCTAGCGGCCAGTGTCCCAGTACAAAGATTGCTGAAAACTGTGCCATCTACGAGTGCCCCGGCGGCTGCAGCTTTTACGGAGGGAGTCTGCCGGAATGCAGGACCTTTGCCAGGAAAGTCCCTTGTAGTCAGGCAGCTGCCAGCGGCTGCGGACAAGTAGATTACCTTGACGATAACGGCAATTACTGCGGCGTAAAACCCGGCACTCAATGTGCGAATGGTACAAATTCCTGTGGCGGCGGCGAACCAACGCCGACAACCCCGCCGCAGGTACTTCAGTGCCGCGCAATTTCCATTTATAAAGACGGGGCAAAAGTCACGGACTACTCAACGCTGAATTCCGGAGATAGCGTGGTACTTGCCGTAAAAGGAGATAATGCCACCAAGGGCCGCTTCCGCGTCAACGGTGCGCCGCCGGGTTTTACGGAGTCCACCGGCACCAATGCGAACGGCGAATTTACCGTCAACTTTACTATTCCAAGCGACGTACCGAATAATTCGATAACCATAGAGGCAGAAGT
>JACREP010000091.1 GCA_016218185.1 Candidatus Gottesmanbacteria bacterium
GCTTCGCATTTTTGGATTATTCGGCCCGGGAGAAGATTACCGCCTGCGGTTCATTTCCAATTTGATTGTCCGTGCGCTATCCGGGCAGCCGCTTGTGATGAGCCAGGATGCATATTTTGATTACGTATGGATCCGCGATTTTGTCCGTATCGTTGAGCACTTCATCCAACACGAAGGGAAGTATCGGGCGTACAATATCGGGACGGGTAAGCGGTATCGCCTGAGTGATATTGCCAGGAAGATCATTGCAATATCAGGTTCGCGAGAAACCCTGCAGATAAAAAAGAAAGGATTCAATAAGGAATATACGTGTGATAACGCAAGACTGATGAGAGAACTAAGGGGATTCAGATTTACTGATTTTAGTGGATCACTCCAAGAGTTGTATACGTGGTACAAAAAAAGAAAACAATACTGGAACCTATGAAGCGAACTGTACTTATCACCGGCGGATCGCGGGGGATCGGGGCGGCAATCGCTACCTTACTTAAAAAAGAAGGATATGCGGTTATTGCACCGACTCGGGCAGAGTTGGATCTTAAGAGTGACAATTCCATTGAATCCTTCATTCAACACCATAAAGCAGCACGCATTGACATTCTTGTCAATAACGCAGGAGTCAACAATCCGCAGCGGATTGATGAGGTAAGCGATGAAAATATAACGGAAACGATGCAAATAAATCTTATCGCGCCCGTCAAGCTTATCCGTGCAGTGGTCCCGGGCATGAAGAAGCGCAAATGGGGGAGAATCGTTAATATAAGTTCCATGTTCGGCATCATTGCCCGCGGCAGGCAGGTGCTCTATGCTGCCACCAAACATGGTATCAATGGTGTCACGAAGGCTCTCTGCCTTGAGTTGGCACCGCATAATATACTCGTCAATTCCGTATGCCCGGGGTTTACCGCAACGGATTTGGTACTTCGTAACCCGCCGGAAAAAGTTAAAGCGCTTGTAGCGGAAGTGCCAGTCGGCAGGCTTGCAAAACCCGTGGAGATTGCCCGGCTTGTCCATTTTCTTATATCCGAGAAAAATACCTATATCACGGGGGAGACAGTACTGATAGACGGGGGATACACATGTCGATGAAAACGATCACTATCCCAACCCGGCTCGGAAGTTTTCCGGTTCACTTCGTGGACAATTTTCAATTTGCTGATGAAGTTCTTAAAATACCGCACTCGGTAGTTATCGTGGGAAAAAATGTCAATCGTTTATACAAAAGATTGTTTAGAAAGCTTCCGCAAGAACGGTTACTTGTCTTGCCGATGGAAGAACAACACAAAACACTCGATACGGTTATGGCCATATACAAACGCTTACTTCCGTTCAGCGCAAAACGAAACCTTACCATCATTTCTTTCGGCGGCGGGGTAAACCAGGATATTACGGGGTTTGTCGCATCGACCATCTACCGCGGGGCAAACTGGATCTATGTGCCGACGACTCTCCTTGCCATGGCAGACAGCGCGATAGGACTTAAAACTTCCATCAATTTCAAAGATTATAAAAACGTCATCGGTACCTTTTACCCGCCGTCGGCAATATTTATTAATGTTGATTTTCTGGATACATTGTCCGCGCCAGACTATGCAAGCGGCATAGGCGAAATCGTGAAGTTTTATCTTATGAAACCGGACGGCCTTAAAAATTTGGATAAAAGCATCCGCACAATAGATACACTTCGGGACACAAAGGACAAAGCGCTTGTTCGGCGCGTGATTGAGCAAAGTATCAGAATAAAGCTCGGGTACATGAAAGGCGATGAATTTGACCGCGGGAAAAGAAACCTGCTTAACTACGGCCATGAACTGGGACATGCGCTGGAATCTGTTTCCGGGTTTCGGATCCCGCATGGTACGGGAGTGCTTATCGGAATGCTCTTTGCCAATTATGTATCGTGTGAGCGGAAATGGCTTGACAGAAGCTTATTTTCCTATATAAATGAGAGGCTCCTGCTGCCCAATATTCTTGCCCGAAGGAGAGCGTTACAAAAATTTTATTTCCAGCCTACGCATATTATTGATCGCATGAAGAAGGATAAAAAGCGGACGAGCGAAGGGCTGGTGTTGGTGTTGCCGCGAAAAGACCTGACACTCGTCAAAGTTGGCGATCTCACGATTCAGGAAATTGCGAAAGGGCTTACTTTTGCAAGACAAACACTAAAACTATGAATGCATTAGAACTGACCATGGTAGATTTGTTAAAGGATTTGAAGAAAAATCACGGCGTGACGGCGGTCAAGGCGGAGTTTGAGGCGGAAGCGTGCAGACTCAATGAGGTGATGCGCTTAAAAGACGTTGCGTCACAGGCGGGGCTTGGGATAATTCTCAAAGTGGGAGGAGCAGAGGCAATCACGGATATGTACCATGCCCAACACATCGGAGTCACCGGTCTTATTGCGCCCATGATAGAAAGCGCGTATGCGATGAGAAAGTTTCTTATGGCCATCAAAACCTATTTCCCCAAAGACTTGCAGGATTACATTCATTTCGGCGTCAACATCGAAACCTACCTTGCGTACCAAAACTTACCGGAGATCCTTAAGGAAAAGCAATTATTTCTTCTTTCCTCAATAACGCTGGGCCGCGTGGATATGACGGGGTCGCTCGGTATTTCGCGGGAAGATATCAATTGCGATCAGATCTATAGAATTGCTGAGGATATGTTTGGGCAGGTGAAGAAAAAGGGCTTGCAGACGACTATGGGCGGCGGGATAGCCAAGGAGGCAGTACCGTTCATCAGAAAACTGGTGCGAAAGAAGCTTCTGGATCACGTAGAGACAAGGAAAATCGTGTTCCATCTGCCGAAAGCACTCGCCGGTATGGAAAAGGGAGTGGTGAAGGCAAACAGATTTGAGCTCCTGTGGCTTGAGAGCAAGCGCCAATATTATTCCACCATCTACCACGAGGACGAAACCCGCATCGAGATGCTCAAAAAACGCGTGAATACAATATGAAAGAGAAAAAGCTTATTTCCATCTGTATTCCCTGTTATAACGAAGAGGAAAACATGGGCCCCTCGTATCGGGAACTCCAGCGCGTGACCAAACCGCCGGCGAAATACTCTTTTGAGTTTGTGTACGTGGATAACGGAAGTTCAGATAAGACGCGGGGAGAGATCCGCAAGCTGGTAGCCAAAGACAAGCGGGTGACCGGCGTTTTCTTATCACGCAACTTCGGCGCGGAAGCATCCGGAGAAGCAGCGATGGATCATGCGAGGGGTGATGCAGTAGTCATCTACCACTGCGACATGCAGGATCCTGCAAACTTAATTCCTGTATTTATCAAAAAATGGGAAGAAGGGTACGATTCGGTGGTAGGGATTTACACCAAGACGGAAGATATATTTCCCATGGGGCTCGTGAGAAAGCTTTTTTACCGGTTTTTTAAGGCAATGTCTAATATCGATGTGCCGGTGAATGCAGGGGCATTCAGCTTAATGGACAGAAAAATCCTAGATGCCCTCAAAAAATTTCCGGAAAAATTCCGGTTTTTCCGGGGACTCCGTGCATGGGTGGGGTTCAAAACCGCATATGTCCCGTATGAGCGGAAACGGCGTGAACGGGGGAAAAGTTCCTATAACCTGTTGGATTATTTTAAGCATGCGGAGCGCAGCTTTTTCGGCTTTTCGTACCTACCGCTTGACCTGATCATTTATGCGGGACTTGCGATTGTTGGCATTTCATTTTTGTTCCTTATTGGATATTTATTAAGTATTTTTCTCTTGGGGAATAAAGCGAGCGAGATGGTGATTCTCCTTACGGTAATTATGCTCTTTGGCGGGATCCAACTGCTGGCACTTTCGATGGTGGGAAAGTACGTGCAGGTGATTGTGGAGGAAACCAAATCGCGGCCCATGTATATTGTGGAAGAGGTGGTTGGGATAACATAATATGGATATGAGGGTGCCTGTATCGGGAAAAGTATTTGACCATAATGAGATCGATAATGCTATAGCTGCGGCTCGTGATTGTTGGTGGACGGAAGGACGGTTTGCCAAGCAATTTGAAAAAGACTTCACTGGCTTTTTAGGCGTGCGCTACGCAACACTGGTGAATTCCGGGTCCTCGGCAAATCTATTGGCCCTTACCGCCTTAACATCCAACGTATTCGGAGAAAGACGACTTATGCAGGGCGATGAAGTCATCAGTGTGGCGGACTCTTTTCCCACGACGGTCAATCCGATTTTGCAAAACCGTTGCACCGCAGTGCTTATTGACAGCGACGTGGGAACCAGAAACGCAACTGTTGACCGGGTTAAAAAAGCCATTACCAAAAAGACGAAAGCCATCATGATGGCGCACACGCTGGGTAACCCCATCCCTCTTACTGGAATTATGGAACTGGTCAAAAAGCACAATCTTTGGTTTATTGAGGACTGCTGTGATGCCCTGGGATCAACATATGCGGATAAATTCGCTGGGACATTCGGTCACGTAGCAACCTTTAGTTTTTACCCTGCCCATCAAATCACGATGGGGGAGGGAGGTGCAGTTGTCACCAATAACCCGCTTATCCACCGTGCCATCCGGCAATTCCGCGATTGGGGACGGGATTGCTGGTGTGATACGGGGTGCGATAATACGTGCGGCAAGCGCTTTGGATGGAAACTGGGTGATTTGCCGTTTGGGTACGATCACAAGTATATTTATTCGCAGATCGGCTATAACCTAAAGCTTACGGATTTTCAGGCTGCCATAGGGGTAGCGCAGCTCAAAAAGCTTCCTGGATTTATCAAAAAGCGGAAGGGGAATTTTAAGCGGCTGTACGAATTTTTCAAGGATTACCAGAAGTGGTTCATTTTGCCTTCGTGGGAAAAGGAAGCAGATCCGTGCTGGTTCGGGTTTATGATTGTGATCCGCGACGGTGCACCGTTTACCAGACTTGCATTGGTGCAATACTTAGAAAGTAAGAAAATTGCCACCAGGAGTCTCTTTGCCGGAAACCTACTCAAGCACCCGGCATACATCGGTAGGAAGGATGTACGGGTGGCCGGAAGCCTGCGCAACTGCGATAAGATTACCAACGACGGTTTTTGGATCGGCGTGTATCCGGGGATTACAGCCGCGATGCTTAACTACGTGGAAGAACAATTAAGAAATTTTTTTCGACGATAAGGTACAATAAGAGCATGAACATACTGGTGACCGGCGGAGCGGGATACATCGGCAGCCACATGGTGCGAATGCTGGTTGGTGCCGGTCATGATGTGAGAGTTATCGATACGCTCGAGTATGGATATAAAGCATCGGTTCCCAAAGGCATACGCCTTACCGTTGCAAATGTCGGCGATCGGGTAGTATTGGACCGCATATTTTCCTCGCAAAAGCCGGAGGCGGTTATTCATTTCGCCGGATACATAAATGTTGAGGAATCGGTCCGTGAGCCGATGAAATATATGGCAAATAACGTGACGTCGCCGTTGGTATTGCTTGAGGCCATGGAGGCGCACGGAATCAGCAGTATCATTTTTTCCTCAACGGCCGCGGTCTATGGTACGCCGACTATTGTGCCGATACCCGAAGATCACCCGAAAGCTCCCACGAGCACATACGGCCTTTCTAAATGGAATTTTGAGCAACTTTTGGCATATTTTGACCGACGGGGGACCATCCGATCGATAAGTCTTCGGTATTTTAACGCTGCGGGCGCATCGCTGGACGGAAACTACGGAGAAGCCCACGAGCCGGAAACACACATCATCCCGTTGGCAATGAAAACAGCGATGGGTCAACAGCCAAGTTTTTCTCTCTATGGCACCCACTACCCTACTAAAGACGGAACGTGCGTGCGGGATTACATACATGTTGAGGATTTGTGCCAGGCACACGTGCTGATGCTTGATGCGCTGGCGGCGGGTCACAAAACAGATGCGTTTAACGTGGGTACTGGTGAAGGCGTCACGAATCGCGAGATGGTCGAGGCAGTCAAACGCGAAACAGGCGCTGATTTTCCCGTGGTTGCGTCGGATCCGAGGCCCGGAGATCCTCATACGCTCGTTGCAGATCCGACGCGACTGACTGGTGAGTTTGGTTGGAAACCAAAGTATTCGGATATAAAAACGATTATTACAAGCGCATGGAAGTGGCATAGAGCGCATCGGGAGGGATATCTTAAATAATCCGACAAATCCGACCAATAAGCCAATCCGACCAATAACAAC
>JACREP010000011.1 GCA_016218185.1 Candidatus Gottesmanbacteria bacterium
TGGGAGGAGCCGTTTGGTCTTGTGATGATCGAGGCCATGGCGTGCGGGACGCCGGTGATTGCATATAACCGGGGGAGTGTGGCCGAGATTGTGAAAGACGGGGTGACGGGGTTTATTATCGAGGACGACAATACTACCAATACTACAAATACTGCCAATAAGCCAATAAGCCAATGGGTAATTAAAAAGAAAGGCATTGAGGGATTAGTGGAGGCGGTCAAACGGATCGGCGAGATTGATCGGGCCGCTTGCCGCAAACATGTGGAAGAACATTTTACGGTAGAGAAGATGGTGGAAGGGTATGAGCAGGTGTATAACAAACTATTACACCTTTAAAGGTGAGACCTTGTAAACATAGTATTTGAGGCTGACCTTTAAAGGTCTCACCTTGCAATTCTGTTATGCGGGTATTATTTGTCACCAGCGAGTGCGCGGGGCTTTTCAAACAAGGCGGGTTGGGAGACGTGTCCTACGCGTTGCCGGTGGCCCTTCGCACGCTCGGTGTCCACATGGCCGTTGCCCTGCCGTATTATGAAAAAATTAAAGCACCGCATGTGGCGTGCGTGGGCCAGCTGGCGGTGGATTTTGACCGCCGGCGGGAGCTTATTTTCGTTTTCAAAACGAGTTTGCCGGGAAGCACCATCCCCGTGTACCTTTTCCGCCACCCATTGTTTAACCACTATAAAACCGCCAACATGGCAGAAGCGTTTGCCTTTTTTTCCAAAGCCGTCGCGCAATTTTACCTGTATGCCAATCCGCTCTTGGGCGGGCCGTACGATATCGTGCATTGTCAGGATTGGCACACGGCCTTAGTCCCCATGCTTATCGGTGAGGAGCGCAAGGTCGGGAAAAAAGTTGGTACCCTCGCGTCCGCCCAGGTGCGGACCGTTTTTACCATCCACAACCATCTGTATAAAGGAGAAACCGGGGTCATGACCATCCTGAAGTTAGGGCTTCCCCGAAGCCTTTTTCATGTGTATGAGACGAGCTTGGGCAGTGCCATAAAACTCATGCGGGAGGCGTTGGAATATGCTGACCAAATTACCACCGTGTCGCCCACGTATGCCCGCGAGCTTATCACGCATGAGCACGGAGATGAGATAAACGCGGTCATGAAACGCCGGGCAAATAACGTCGTGGGAATCCTCAACGGGATAGACCAGCACCGGTGGAATCCACGGACGGACGCGAGCCTGGTGCATACGTATGATAAGGGCAGCGTGAAATCCGGAAAATCGAGCAATAAGCATGCGCTCCGCACCTCGTTTCGCCTGCCGGAAAGTTCCGGGCCGCTGTTTGGGTTTGTCGGCCGCCTGGAATTCCGTCAAAAGGGATTAGACCTGATCATGAAAGCCGTGGAGACTCTCGCGACGCAAAATTTTCAATTGTTTCTTTTGGGTGAAGGATCTGCCAAAAGTCAGTTGAAATTGGCGGAATTTGCCAAGCGCCACGGCAATGTCCGTTTTGTCCATACGTTTGATGAACGCTTGGCGCGACGGGTGTATGCGGCTGCGGATGTGATCCTTGTTCCTTCAAAATTTGAGCCCTGCGGACTGATCCAAATGATTGCCCAACGGTACGGTGCGCTTCCTTTGGTACGGAAAACCGGAGGATTGGCAGATAGCGTGACGGACGGCAAGACGGGGTTTGTATTTGAAACATACCGGGCCGGGGCACTTGCCCAAAAAATGCACCATGCGATTGCGCTGTATTTGACGAAGCCGGAAACATGGCAGCGGATGATGGCTTTGGCCATGCGGCAGGACTTTTCGTGGGACAAAAGCGCGAAGGAGTATCGCAATCTCTATCGCAAACTCCTTACTCCGTGATATAATCTCTCCATGTCCTTTCACGACGATAAACTCTGGCAGGAAGCGTACATGGCGGCTTTGGATCTTTTAGAGGCTACCGATGGCCAGCCGGGTGACCTTATCGATCAGGTTCGCAAACATGCTCTCATGGTGGTGACCGAAGTGGCGCAAGCCGTGGCCAACCGTGACCGGAAGTTCCGCGATATCAAGCTCCGGGGCGTGGTCAATATGATCGTGGCACTGCGGAGTCTTCTGTCTCTTCTGTGGGCGCGCGAGGCGCTTGCCGATGAAGCCTTCGGCAAACTGGATAGTGCCTACGAAGCACTCTCGGGTAAACTCCCGCGGTAACGGTGCGGGTCCCACCACCCGTTGTTCCGTCGAAGGCCGTTAGGGAGCCCCGCCTGAGGTCGCCAACGAAAATTTAGATCCGTCTTCAGAGAAATTGGTCTCAACGTCTTCTGACTCACCAACACCGCCGAGTGAAGCCGGACAAAATTTTGTTGGCTCCCCGGCGGGACTTCCCGCTCCTTCTCAGTTACGCTCTCCCCACTCTCGTCATCCGTCGTGCCAATATCCCCGCGCACGTCGCTTTTCTCTCTTGATTGATACGGCGTTGTCCGTTACGATGGCTATGAGCATGAAAATTTTCATCGGCGCCGACCCCAGTAGAACGCTCGCCGTTCGCGAGGGCTACCCCACTACTAGAGCGAAGCTCAGTACGGGGCAGGCTGTCCTCGCCTCACGGTGTCGCGTCTACGGGGCAAGTCACCTCAACTGTTTATGAAAGTATATATTGGAGCAGACCACAGAGGTTATCTATTGAAAGAGGCACTCAGGCCGTGGCTTATCACCTTAGGTCACGAGGTAGTCGACTGCGGCAACACGAAGCTTGACCCTGAAGATGATTTTCCGGATTTTAGTTTTGCCGTGGCGGACGCGGTGGCGAAAGCTGTGAGCTCAAGGCCCGCCCTTGAGCGTGGAGCGGCTGGCATTGTGATTTGCGGCTCCGGCGGCGGCGTGACGATTGCAGCTAATAAAGTTGCCGGAATCCGGGCGGTTTTTGCCAGGACGCCTGACGAAGCAGTGAGTAACCGGCAGCACAACGATATCAACGTGCTGGCTCTGGCCGCAGACCGCACGGGCGAAGAGGGGGCGAAGACCATCATAACGGCATTTTTGACAACTTCATTTTTGGGGGAAGAGAAATATGTGCGCAGGATTAAGAAAATACAGGAATTCGAGTTGTCATCGCGATCCGCCAGCTGGCGGAGTGGCGATCTCTAAAATACCGAGATTGCTTCGTCACTTCGTTTCTCGCAATGACATGGTACAACTATGATCGACATCATCCCCGGTATCCTTGAGAAAGATTTTGCGGAAATCGAGCGCCGTATCGCGCTCGTGGCGCCTTACGTGTCGTGGGTGCAGATCGATGTGGCGGACAATACGCTCGTGCCCAACGAGACGTTTTTGGACTTTGGCAAATTTGCCAAATTAGTCCAATTAGACAAAAATCCCTCACTGGAGGCACACCTGATGGTTGCGGAGCCGGAGAAATATATCCGGCCGTTGGCAGACGCGGGATTTAAGCGGCTGATTGCCCACGTAGAAGCGCATGATCCGCGCAGGTTTTTAGACGGGGCTAAGTATGAGAGCGTGGAGGTAGGGCTGGCTATCGACGGCCCGACGGACATTGAACAGATCGAACCATTTCTTGAGGAAATTGACGTGGTGTTGGTGATGACGATTGAGGCGGGCTTTTCCGGCCAGGCGCTCATGCCGGAGACCATCGACAAAATCAAAAAAATCCATGAAAACTTTCCGGATTTGGCTGTAGAAGTGGACGGCGGCATCAACGATAAAACTGCCAAGCTCGTCCGCGATGCCGGCGCCACGCGCCTCGTTTCTACCAGCTACCTCTTTAAGGACCCCGCGGCCATCGCGCAGGCCATAGAGCGCCTCAAAGACGCCTAAACCAACGGACACCTCGTTCCAGCCTCCAATTTAGCTAACTTAACATGCACGTGCATGTCTACTTAGCTAATAATAAAAAAAGGATTCCAGGGCTTGCTCATCCTATAATAATAGAGTGTACTTCCTTTATGGCTGCAGAATTACCCACGTTTACTCCCGCTGGCGCAGAAGCCTATGCAGGATTTGCAAAGTTTTCCGGCGGCTACCGGGCCTCGATCCAGGCGATGCTGGAGTTGGGTATCAAGCCAGCGCTGCGGTGTCTCCCCCAAGGAGAAAGCGTAAAAATTTTGGAGGTCGGTGCAGGACAGGGGAAATCCGCATGGGCCATAGACACCGCACTCAGGAGCCAGGATAACCTGCCGGATATCCGAATTTTCAGAACCGAGCCCGACGAAAAGAAAACCATTGCAGAAGGAAGAGCCGCGTTTTTTTCAGGAAGTGACACAGAACTTCTTCTGCCAGAAGTGGTTGCTCCTGCGGAAGTGCTGCCGGTAGCCGGTGAGTTCGTTCGCCTGGTCGTTGGCTCCCAGGTGCTGCATTGGATGAATGGGGAGCAGGCGAGGCGGTCTTTCCGTGAAGCGCATCGGGTGCTTAAAGACGGCGGGACACTGGTCCATGCAACCAGCGGGATTATGAATCTCCTTTCATACAATGAACATCATTTTACCCGCCACCCGTTTGTGCTTTATCAATACTTGCCGCTATTGGAAGCAGCGCTTACCCGCAGAGGCTATTGGGATCGTGCGAAAGACGGAGTATTTGTGCCCTGGAACCCTCAGGCTAATCCCGTATATTATCGGTATACCCTCGCAGACGTTCGGCAGTGGCTTCAAGACGCAGGCTTTCACCATATCAATATACGGATGTCCATGTTCCCGTGCGATACGAAGGAAATCGAGGCGCGGTTGAGCACAAATTTTGCCGCGCTGGAAATGCATTTTTTCCAAAGTGAGCGCCTGAAGGCGATACCGAAAGAGGAAAAAATGGAGATGGCCAAAACGGCGTTTGAAGCGGCAAAAGCACAAGCACCGGATCTCTTTGCTTCCTTTGACCGGCAAAACCGGGAGGTGACGATCGGATCGGTTTTTGCCCGAACCTCCGGCGAGCCGGTGCCGGTGATTGTGGCGAGGAAGTGAAGGCTAACCTGCCCTCGAGCGCCTCAAAGACGCCTACCTCCATTTCGACTTATTGACATTGTCTATGTTTTGTCATAGAAAAAGGAGGAAACATATATGAAACAAAATCCATTCAAAGATCTTGTCCTTGACCCTGAGGAACTGGAAATAAATGATGCAATCGAGTCAGGAAAGGTAAAGGCTGTTCCATTGTCTGCCCGCGAGAAACGGCGACTGAAACAAATTGCGGAATATACGCTGAATAAAACGCGCAATATTAACATCCGGTTGTCGGAGCGCACATTGTTGAGGCTCAAGGCAAAAGCCATAGAAGAGGGTATCCCGTACCAGACCCTCGCCGGATCGATTATCCACAAGTATACGTCGATATAAATATGGCCAGCGCCCTAGAGTGCCTCAAGATTTGACACGGAGGAGCATACTATTAGTCATATGTTTCGATTATATTTGGCCAGACATCAGGGAGCTGAAAGAGAAAGCGCTTTGGTGTCGGAGGAGGTGCTTAGGCCGTCGACGCACTGGGTAAAAGTTTTAGGGATGGTAGACGTACCTCCCGACATGAATCTTGAAGCAGGAGAAACCTCACAACTGGAGGATTGTCCTGGCTCTAACGTCGAACTTAGTGAGATTGAACAAGACGTGACCGGAATTGTGAGAGGCGCTTGCAGTGTGTGTCACAAATCGTTTATACGAGAAGAGGAGGGATATCCATTTGAACCGATCCACGAGGGAGAAAGTCTTCTTTCCGAAGCACAATATGCTGCAGCAGTAAAAGCCGTTGAGTCCGCCTCTTGATGCTTCCTTGACTTCGCGCTACTATACTGCTACATGGAGAAATCCGCCCTCGAAAACCTTGCCCGATTGATCCGTTACTACATCCTTATCTCCACCACTGCCGCGGGATCGGGACACCCGACGACTTCTTTATCTGCTACCGATCTCATGACCGTTCTTTTTTTCAAATACCTGCGCGCAGACCTTAATGATCCGCAAAATCCCACCAATGACCGCGTGATTTTCAGCAAAGGCCACGCATCACCGTTGCTCTATGCGCTCTACGCCGCCGCGGGTAAAGTTACGGAGAAAGAATTATTGAAGCTCCGCACGTTTGACAGTCCGCTCGAAGGCCATCCGGTGCCAAGGTTTCGTTTTACCGAAGCCGCTACTGGCTCGCTTGGTCAAGGACTGGCCGTGGGAGTGGGAGAAGCACTGGCGCTTTCTTTGTCATTGCGAGGAGCGAGTCTTCGAGCGACGCGGCAATCTCATGTTCACAACGCCAATAAACAAGAGATTGCTTCGCCGTCGGAACGGTCTCGCAATGACATAAAAGTATTTGTTCTTCTGGGCGATGGGGAACTGGCCGAGGGCTCGGTGTGGGAAGCGGCGGCTTTGGCATCGTATTACAGACTCAATCATCTCATCGCGATTGCCGATATCAACGGCCTGGGCCAGTCGCAGGAGACCATGTACAACCGCGATATTGACGTGTATGCGAAGCGCTTTGCGGCATTCGGGTGGCGGGTTATTACACTTGAAGATGGCCACGACCTTTCAGCAATTGATGCCACATACAAAAAAGTTTTTACCCGGAGCCCCGCAACAGTAAAATCGAGGTTCAACCTCGATTTTGCCCCGGTGGCGATCCTTGCAAAGACAATCAAGGGAAAAGGCGTCTCATTTCTTGAGGGCAAACATGGGTGGCATGGGAAAGCGCTGACGGTCGAGGAACTTGCGGAGGCGTTTAAAGAGTTGGGGGAGATCGACCAGCACGTAGAGTTTCTTCGCGCTGAGGTCGCTCGTCCAAATTCAGAAGTTTTTCAATCCATCCGTTCGCCTTCGGCGCGGCTGGCCCCTTCGGTGAAAAACTTGAATTTGTCCGAGCTCCCCGCGCTTCAGGCTTATGACAAGCCGACGGCAACACGACGAGCATTCGGAAATGCCTTAGTCCGTATTGGCAAAACCGATCCACTCATGGTCATTCTCGATGCCGATGTGCAGAACAGTACGTACACGGAATTTTTCGCAAAAGCCTATCCTAATCTCTTTTTCCAGATGTTCATCGCCGAGCAAACCATGGTGAGTGCGGCAGTTGGTATGGCCAAACGCGGCTTGCACCCGTGGCTTGCGACGTTTGCGTGCTTTCTGACGCGCGCGTTTGACCAGGTGCGCATGGCGGCACTTTCGAGAGCAGATATAAAAATCTGCGGCTCGCACGCAGGCGTATCGATCGGCCAGGACGGCGGATCACAGATGGGACTTGAGGATATTGCGATGTTCCGTGCGGTGCATGGCTCGACCGTGCTTTACCCGAGTGATGCGATTTCGACGGAAAAGCTTGTGGAGCAAATGGCGCAAACAAACGGCATTGTGTATATGAGAACCACGCGCGGCGAAACGCCGGTTATTTATGATGCAAAAGAAACGTTTGCCATTGGTGGAAGCAAAACACACCCATCTGTCATTCCGGGCTTGCCTGCCCGCCGAAATGGAGGGACCCGGAATCCATCGTTATCGAAAACTGGATCCCGGCTCCCCGTATCGGGGTACGGGGCAGGCTCCGGCCGGGATGACAAAATAACAGTTGTCGCCGCAGGCATTACGCTCCATGAAGCATTGAAAGCCCAAAAGCAACTTGCCGGGGAAGATATCAGCGTGCGGGTGATTGATTGCTATTCCGTTAAGCCCATTGATGTGGGTATGCTTCGCCAGGCAGCAAAAGAAACAAAGGCAATTATCATTGTGGAAGACCACTATCCGGAAGGGGGGTTGGGAGAGGCGGTGACATCAGCCTTGAAGACTCAGGCACAAGGGCGGGCCTTGAGCGTGAAACTTATCCATTTGGCGGTGCGAAAAACCCCGCGAAGCGCCAAACCCGCAGAGCTTTTGGCATACGAGGAGATAGATTCAGGATCTATTACTAAGGCCGTAAGACAACTTATAAAATAGTTATCAACGAATAACGAATAAAACGCCGAATATACGAATACCTTTAAAGGTTCAACCTTGTAACAATCGTTTTTAAGGCTAACCTTTAAAGGTTGAACCTTGCAGGTTTTCTTGCAGGTTTTGCAGGATTGTTAACTATGAGGGAGTTTTTCAGTAAAATCTTTATCGACGGCGGGGATCCGGCGGAAACGAAAGAAGCAGATGCGATGCTTAAAAAAGCAGGCTACCACGGGTTGGATGGCCAGACGACCAACCCGACGCTGATTGCAAAGCGACTCCTCAACGCCGCTGCTGCTGAGGTCGGCGTCGGCGCTGTGCGCGGCTCGCCTTTTACTGCGCATCCGTCAAGCAACTGTGTAGCTGTCACTTCTTCTCTCCATACCCTGCGTGACGGTGCTCGAAAAGACTCGCCGCGCCGCGCCTTAACTAGTGCCCCCGCACCGCAGCAGATTACCGCATCTGATGCTAGTGCGTACTATCGCAAAACTGTCGAGGAGATAGGCCGGATTATTCCCGAGGGCCAAATTTCCATCCAGGTGATCGGTGATCCGGCCAAACTGACTGTTGACGAAATGCTTAGTCAGGCCCGCGATCGCATTACCTGGATTCCCAACGCGGTCATTAAATTTCCGGTTACTAAGACCGGCCTCAAAGCTGCGGAAATTTTTTGCCAGGAAGGGCCGGTGAACATGACGCTTGCGTTTAGTCAGGAGCAGGCGGCAGCAGTGTACGCGGCAACGAAGGCACATAATTACGATGTGTTTATTTCACCCTTCGTTGGCAGGCTTGATGATCGCGGAGAAAACGGTATGGATGTCGTGGCGAACATATTGGAGATGTACCGTGAATTAGGGGACGGACATGTACAGGTGTTGACCGCCAGCGTGCGCAATGTCAAACACATTTTGTACGCACTGTGGATCAAAAGCGACGTCATAACCATCCCGTTTAAAGTTTTTAAAGAATGGGCAGGGCAAAATTTTACGTTGCCGCCAAAAGATTTTCTCTACGACCCGCCTACCGGCGAGGCAGGTGAGCCGGGGCTAACCGAAATAGAGTACCGCGAGTTGACCCTCGATAAAGAATGGACAGAGTATGATCTTTTCCATGACCTCACGGATGTGGGCCTTACCCGTTTTTGGGAAGACTGGAAGGGGATTGTAGAATAACGTTACGCAGTAGCTACTCCTTGCCGCTTTTCAAGCTTTTTTAGGCGTTCGTCATGATCGTCGAGGGTATCGTTGATATCGCTGTGTTGACCAGCGTGAAGTTCAAACGCCTCACGAGTAGCTTTCACTTCTCCCATTACCTCGTCCATTTTGGTAAAGAATTCTTCTTTGGTGGGAAGATATTTGAGCTTCTCGTCAAGCTTCTCGTCAAGCTTTTTATCGACAAGTTCTTCTATTTGTTGCAGATCTCGCTGGCTCAGCATACCCACCTACGTTACTGCGTGAAATGAAGGCTGTCAAGGGTGTATGATACCCATGTATGTATCGTATGTTTTGCCACGTAGTGGTTGCCGGCACGTTTGATCGGTTGCACAAAGGACACGAAGCAGTGCTCCGGCGGGCGTTTGCGGTGAGTGAGCAGGTGACGGTGGGATTAACCACGGACAAATACATTCACACATACAAAGTTTTCAATTTTCAATTTTCAAATTTTCAAACGAGAAAGAGAGCGCTTGAACAATTCTTAAAGAAAAAAAACTGGCTTGATCGTGCCAGGATTATAGCCTTGGGCGATCCGTATGGGCCAGTGGTTCCTCAGAGCCCTCACGATTCGGCACCTCCAGATGTTGATGCGATTGTCGTAAGCAGTGAAACGCGGATGAGCGCTGAAGAGATTAATGAATTTCGGCGCGAGGCAGGGTGGCGACCGCTTGCGATTATCGAAGTACCGATGGTACCCGCGGAAGACCTTAAAACTATTTCTTCAACCCGGGTGCGAGGCGGGGAGATTGATCGGGAAGGCAGACTCGTCATGCCCGACAACCTGCGACCGGAACTCCAGAAACCGTTGGGGAGGGTGTTGGTTGGAGAAGAGATTAAGATTTCAATAAGGTCTCACCTCGCCAGGCAAGGTGAGACCTTTATAGCTCTGATTACTGTTGGCGATGTGGCAACCAAGACGCTTTTGGATGCAGGTGTGGTGCCGACACTTTCGATTATCGATGGCAAAGTGGGTCGCATGCCCTATGCCCACGCGCTCAAGCAGCTGACAAGGTTTCACCTTGTTAAGAAACAAGGTGAAACCTTAATGCATGTGAAAAGCGGGCCGGGGTATATCTCACAACAAGCAATGAAAGCAGTGAAAGCAACGCTGGCAACGCCAGTAAAACAAAAAGCGGTAATCATTGTTGACGGTGAGGAAGATTTATTGGCGTTGCCTGCGATTGCCGAAGCGCCGCTTGGCTCCGTTGTCTACTACGGCCAACCTCATCAGGGCTTGGTAGAAGTGGTGGTGACGTCCGTAGAGCAAAAAAGAGCGCTTGAACTATTGGCGAAGTTTACGTAGAGTAGATATGAGGTGTCATTGCGAGGAGCGAAGCGACGCGGCAATCCCAAACGAAAACAGAGATTGCTTCTCCGCCGGCTGGCGGATCGCAATGACAAAAAATTCATGGCAAAATACGTGCCTGATGTTGGGACGAAGCGGTGGGTGGTGATTGCCCCGCTCCGAAATTTTCGGCCAGGCGCCGAAGTTCCTCAGGGTAAACCCGTATGCCCGTTTTGTGAGGGAAATGAGGCCGAAACGCCGCCGGAGGTCTACCGCATCGGAGGAGGAGAAAAGGACAAACCCGGTTGGCAGGTGCGCGTGGTCCCCAACAAATACGCCATTACCGACATCCACGAAGTCATCATCCACTCGCCGGACCACGAAAAGGATATTGAAGCGTTGCCGTTAGAACACGTGACGCGGATTCTTACCAGCTACCGAGACCGCTACCGGGCGCACGAGGCAGATGGCCAGGTCATGATTTTCTGCAATCACGGGCTTCATGCCGGCGCCAGCCTTGATCATCCGCACAGCCAGTTGGTGGTTGTGCCAACGCAGATTAACCTGGATACACTTTCCCGTGAAGCCACCGCAAACGTGGTGGAAGATAACAATCATTTTATCACGTACTGCCCGGATTTTTCGCAGTGGCCGCTGGAAGTTTGGATTGCACCCAAGCAACAGGGAGCCAAGTTCGGGGATACCACTGACGGGGAATTGCCGGATTTGGCAGACGTACTGGTACGGGCTTTGCAAAAAATCGAAGCGCTCGCGCATTTACCGGATGCGCCGCATCTGCCAGCCTCGCCGAGTCTAGGCGGGCCTAACACGCCGTTTGTCTACAACTATTATATCTACCATGGGGCGGACTGGTATTTGCGCATCATCCCGCGGCTTATCCACCGCGCGGGATTTGAACTGGGGACGGGCTTAAACGTGAACGTGATGGACCCGGCGGACGCGGCGAGGGCTCTAAAAGAGCAACACGAGCAACACAAGTTACTTAGCAATTGCCTTTCTAAGTAACGAAGTAACTGGCCTTGCTGGAGTTGCTTTTATGCCGCGCCTTTTTGTTGTAACCCCAACAGCCACATCACTGCTTCCTTCTTGTATCTGCGGTCGCCGCGGGAGTTGATGCGGATTGCAGGAAGTTTTCCGCGTTTGCCCCAGCGCTTGATCGTCAGCGGCGAAACGCGCAGAATTTTTGCAACTTCCCGGACCGTCAAGAGATCCGGCCATTCGTCTCCGAGTGACATACGTCCTCCTTCTGTTGAGCAGGGGATAGATATTTAATCATTCACAACGTATCACCTATGCTCAGATATTGTCAAGAGGCATCAAAGGAGAGCATGTAGAAAGATATAGAATGTTATATACCTGATATGTGTTTAGGTCGCCCCGCCTGAGGTCGCCAACAGAAATTTAGATCCGTCTTCAGAGAAATTGGTCTCAACGTCTTTTGATTTACGTTTCCCAAAGAATGAAGCCGGACAAAATTTTGTTGGCTCCCCGGCGGGGCTCCCTTGCGGCCGGCACCCGCAATATCTACAATACGACGCGCGAAGGGGAACAGATTTTTTGGCAACCTGAAGATTTGCGTGTACTGTGGAGTATATCCTTCGGAGCAAATCTTCATTTAGTGAGGCAGGGAATGAACCGTGAGAGTTAAATGCTCGCCGAGCGGCCAAAAAATCTGTTCCCGTAGCGCGGAGCGTCATTTATGCGGCAGGACCCGGCGTAGGAGCGGGTATTTACTCAAAGCTAGGAAAGAAGAACACAAAAAGTGTTCAATAATTCTCTTTTTCTTCCACAAACAATCCATAACTGTTCGTTACTCAATATATATTGCGGTAATTTATTTTGGAGAAACAGGGACTATATCAAACATGACTATCCTAGAGTAAATAGGGGAGGCATACCGGTTGGCAGACGACTCTCAAGAGCGCCACAGCTGGTAAGAAACACTCGGTAAATCCTCGGCAAATCCGTTGGAGCTTAGGCCGCATCCGGGAATAACATGATCGTTTTTTTTTACTTGAAGATGCGGCACAAAGGGTCGTATCCATAAATAACTAAGAAGTTATTTATGGACGAACCCTTAGCACTCTGGACGAACCAGCGCCACGCTGAGAAGAAGATGTTGAGGTCGCCCCGCCTGAGGTCGCTAACGAAAATTTAGATCCGTCTTCAGAGAAATTGGTCGTACCGTCTTCTAGTTCACCATCCCAAAAGAGTGAAGCCGGACTAAATTTTGTTGGCTCCCCGGCGGGCCTCCCCGCACGGTAACGCTATCGTCTCCGCTTTACTTCAATTCAACTTTTGCTCCCCGTACGCCCTTACCGTTCGCCTTTTCAGAACTGTTCGTTCACGGCTCACGGTGCGGGCCAACGGGGCAGCTCAGGTTGACAGAAAGTATTATTTTAATTCAATCTTCGCGCCTGCCGCTTCCAGTTTCTTTTTGGCTTCCTCGGCCGTTGCTTTGTTGACACCCGTTAATACCTCTTTGGGTGCAGACTCGACGAGTGTTTTTGCTTCCTGAAGCCCCAACGTCGGGACGAGTTCGCGCACCGCTTTGATCGCGCCGATTTTGTTGGCGCCTGCTGCTGCCAATACGACATTAAAGACGGTTTGCTCCTCCTTTGGTTCTCCCGCATCAGACGCGGCTGCCGGAGCGGCTCCTGCCACTGCCACCGGTGCAGCACTGACGCCGAACTTTTCCTCCAATGCTTTGACCAAATCTGCAAGCTCCAGAACAGTCATCTCCTCAACTGCTTTTAAAATATCGTCTTTGGTTAATTTTGCCATAATTCACACCTCCCTTCGGTCGGTTGTCATTGCGAGGATCCGCCAGCTGGCGGAAACGAAGCAATCTTGTTTGAGATCGCCACGCTTCGCTCGCGATGACAGATTAGGTTGTCTTTTTTTCCCTTACTGCCTGTAGTCCCCACACCAATCTATTAATATTCCACGACAGGGCATAATGGAGTCCTTGGATTGGCGCGTTGAGCTGGCCCACGATCTGTGCCAGCAACTGTTGGCGGCCGGGGATGGTCGAGAGTCTGGCGACCTCTGACTCGGTTAACAGAGTAGCGCCCAATAAACCTGCTTTGGGTTTGCCCACACCGGCAGTTTTGAAAAACTTCAGAAGCTCTTTAAGCGGCGCTACCTCGTCGGCAAAGGAGAACAATGTCGCCGTTGTGCCGGTAAGAAATCCTGTGAAGGTCTCACCTTGTTGTTCTTTTACAAGGTGAGACCTTTTCTGGCCCAATGCCTTCAGAAGCAAGCGGTTTTTCGTGACCACGAATTCTCCCTCGGTTTTCTTTAAAAGTTTTCGCAGCTCTTCCAGCTGCTTGTGTTTGAGACCGCGGTAGTCGGCCAAAAACAGCGCTTTGGCGCGGCTGAATTTATCGGTGAGTTCCTTGACGGTATCGATTTTCTTTTGGGTAGCCATAAAAAA
>JACREP010000092.1 GCA_016218185.1 Candidatus Gottesmanbacteria bacterium
ACATAATCATCAATTGCCACCGCAGCGCCCACTTCGCGGAAATCCGGATCATCGATATCATGCTGCATGGTGTATATACGCACCTCACCGGCAATCGAAACGTTATTCCCGATACGAAGAGGCCGTCGTTTGGGATTCATAAACTCTATTAAATACACGATGAGCCTTTCACACCTTCCAGGTGTTCTTAAGTCCGCTTCACCTGGAAGGTGTTTCTTCTCCCACCTCCGCAAGAATCGCCCATCAAAAAACGCATCGTTTCCGATGATCGTGTTGTGCCCAATACTAATCCCGGACGGCTGGTTGAACCGCGCGAGCCAATGAACAGAGGAATCTTTTCCAATTTTGATGCGGAAGAGACTACGATATAAAAATAAGCGGATCGTATGACTGGGAATTAACCCCGTAAGTGTCGCCAAAAATACCCAAAAATCAATGAATATTCGCATATAGGTCATTTCTGTTTTGCAACGTCTTGTAGAATCGCCAGAGTTTCTCTTGCCGCCTTCTGCCACGAAAACTTTTCCGCCTGACGGAGTCCTTCTTCTGTGCGATGTTTCCGTTCTTCTTTTGTTTCTCTAAGACCCTTCAGGAGGCCCTGTATGATACTTGCCACATCGTTTGGATCCACATAAATGCCGGCATCCCCTGCTATCTCCGGAAGGCTTGATGCGCTGCTTACCACAACCGGACATCCATTTGCCATTGCCTCCAACACCGGCAGTCCAAACCCTTCGTAGAGGCTCGGCAGCGCAAAACAAAGGGCATGCCGGTAAAGATCCGGCAAATCAGCATCAGGCACAAATTCCAAAAACTTCACCCGATCCGCTACGCCGAATTGCCGCGGAGCCTTAAGAATTTCTTCGTATAACCAGCCTTTTTTTCCTACAATCACAAGCTCAACATCGTCAAAGCCCTTTTCCTGTTTCACCAGTCGTGAGAATGCCTCAATCAGTCGACTGTAGTTCTTCCTGGGCTGGAGCGTCCCCACAGAAAGAATATACTGTTTTAAAATGCCGTATTTATCAAAAAGTTTTGAGTTTTGAGTTTTGAGTTTTGAGTTCATGCTTATACCCGGGTATGTCACCGCGATCCGGTCTTTCGGCACGCCGTATGCCTTCATTATAGCACCTGTGCTAAACTCACTAATCGTAAGGATTTTGGCTGCATGACGGACTGAATAGGCTGTCCAGTATACAAGCTGATGTAGATCTTTAGCCCGGAACATTTGCGGGTATTCTAAATACGAAAGATCCATAACGGACATCACGCGGGGAATGGTAATAAACCGTGGTACGTAATGCGTCGGAGAAAAAATAACATCGGCTCGTGGACGATCCAGCCATAACGCCAACGGCAATCCGGTAAATGTCCAAAAACTCCTCAGCCTAACCACCCTATATTGCCACCACTCTGTCTCCTGGGGCATATCGTTTAATGGAGGATTAGGAAGATAAATCCTAAACTGTATTTCATTTTGAATTTTGAATTTTGAATTTTGAATTTTGAAATTCTGAAACATGTGTTTCAGAATTTCATACGCATACCTGCCGATCCCTACCCGCTTGGGAACATTTGCTTCGTAACCGTCAATCGCAATAACCATATTATTTATAAGCGCCATGCTACAGCATGTCTGTTATAAATTTCTAATGACCAGGATAGACCACGTATTGTTTGGAACGAGAAATATTCAGTAATTGCTCAACATCTTTTTTAGTGGATTCACTGTCGCATAAAATCGCTTTGCATTCTTTTACCACCCACGAAAGCCGCCGCTTGTGTGTTGCCACAATGCGTGCATCTGTCTCCGAAGGATATTTAAGCGCTATAAGGTCATGGATGGTCGTAACTCCTTTGGCGCGAGCCAGCGGCGGCTGTGTCCAATCGCTGCTCCAAAACACATCAAGTGGACCCGTAAACCACTCTATCGGAACTATATGAAGAGTATTCCAAAGGAAATCCAGAACGGACGAAGGAACAGGGATCACAACGAGTCTTATTCCGTTCTTAACCGTCTTTACCCTCTCATAATATTCGTAATAGACGTAGCGCTTCCTTAGCGACGCGCCAAAAAGCACGTATTCATTGTCTTTATCTAATTCCAAAAGACCACGTACCATATGCCGGACATACGTTGCGACCCCCGTGCCTTCATATATGATTTGACTAATGTCGATTCCTATTCGCATTGTTGCGTTATTATTGGTCGGATTGGCTTATTGGTCGGATTGGTCGGATTATTTAAGATATCCCTCCGGATGCCCCCGGTGCCACTTCCAGGCACTCCCAACGATGGTTGAAGTATCGGAATGTTTCGGCTTCCAACCAAACTCACCGGTCAGTCGCGTCGGATCTGCAACCAGCGTATGGGGATCCCCGGCCCTAGGAGCAGACGCAACCACGGGAAAATCAGCGCCTGTTTCGCGTTTGACTGCCTCGACCATCTCGCGATTCGTGACGCCTTCACCAGTACCCACGTTAAACGCGTCTGTTTTGTGACCCGCCGCCAGCGCATCAAGCATCAGCACGTGTGCCTGGCACATATCCTCAAC
>JACREP010000094.1 GCA_016218185.1 Candidatus Gottesmanbacteria bacterium
GACCCGAGAGCCGTCATCCCTCACGCGGCGTCGCGTGGTCAGGCTTTCGCCCATTGCCAACGATTCCCAGTTGCTGCCATCCGTAGATGTATGGCCCGTGTCTCAGTGCCATTGTGGGGGGTCGCGCTCTCACGCCCCCTAGCCGTCATCGCCTTGGTAGGCCATTACCCCACCAACAAGCTGATAGCCACAAGGCCGCTCTCCCTCCGTGCAGTTACGCACTTTGACCGTGAAGCCTCATGGGAAATTACCCCGTCTTTCGACGAGCTATGTCCCAGAAGGAGGTACGTTCCTTGCTTATACTCACCCGTCCGCCACTGATTTCCGTCTTGCGACAAATTTCCGTTCGACTTGCATGCTTAAGGCACGCCGCCAGCGTTCATCCTGAGCCAGGATCAAACTCTCAAAAAGAATTGACGTAAGGAGCATTTTATTGCTTGACTTACATCAATTTAAATTCCTATCACCATTCGATTGTCAAGGAGCCTCGCGAAGCGAGGCTCCGCAGACCCCGCACCACCGCTCCTCCGACGCGAGGACGTAGCCCTCGGGAGGAGGTAAGGTTGGTGGCGGGGTCAAAGAAGAAATTACCTCGCTTACGAAAAATGTTAAGCTCTGAGCGATATCCTCCTCCGCTAAGAAGCTTCGGCGGATTGATCGTTGGTAAATTCGTAAATATGAATTTACTCATTAACCAACAGAGTCAAAAAACCCGACCAGTGGTCGGGGTTCGTGATGCCCTGTAAACCAATGGCCTTACGGCTTAATCACTCATTGCTTCCTTATTATATGGGAGACGCGCACCCCCGTCAAGAGCCGATATGTGTATAAACTAGACTTGTTGTGAATTAGGTTCTTTCCGTATACTAGAGGCAGGAGGTATCCTGCCCTATGAACCTTGACTATCTTACCAAACACCCGGAGCTTTTTCCATCCGTCATTGGCATTACGCACACCCAGTTCCACTCTCTCCTGTATCGCTTCTCTTTTGCCTTGCGAAGCGCAGAGCAGGTGAGAGCCTTCAGCAAGAAGCGTCTCCGCGGTCCCGGCGGGGGAAGAAAGCCGACACTCCGAACCGATGTGGCCAAGCTTTTTTTCATCCTCTTTTACTACAAAGTATATCCTACCTTCCGGTTGGCTCAGGCGCTCTTTGGCCTGGACAAACGCAATATTTTCACCTGGAAGGCATTCCTGGAGCCGGTGCTGTTTGCCGCGCTCCGGAGGCAGCTGGTGCTGCCTACAAGACGCGTCAGCTCCATGCACGGACTGTTGGACGTCTGTCCTGGGCTTGCTGCCTGCATCGTTGATGCCACAGAGCGGCCAATCCATCGACCGAAAAACCCGACGGATCAAACGCACTTTTACTCCGGCAAGAAGAAGCGGCATACCGTCAAAAACCAGATTATCATCCACCCCATCACGAAACGCATTCTTGCCGTCTCCCGTACCGTTGAGGGGAAACGGCATGACAAGAAACTCCTGGAAGATGACGCGGTCGTTTCCTTTGTTCCTCCCGGCGGCACGGTTCTGGGTGACTCAGGCTACCAGGGGGTAGGGGTCACGGTGCCGTGGGCCAGGGTGGTTACCCCGATGAAGAAATCTCCGGGCAAGGATCTTTCCCAGAGTCAGAAGGCTGCCAACCGGGTGCTGTCTTCTGTGCGGGTTCGGGTGGAACACACCATCGCCTACCTCAAGCATTTCGCGATCCTTTCCCAGGTATTCCGAGGGAGCGTAAGACAGGCACACCAACCGTTTACAACAATTGCCTGTCTCTACAACTACACGAGAGAGGTTCGGTAGAGGAAAGGAGACGTTCAACGCTTTTGTGGTCAGATGTGAGGGGCTATTTCACAACTAGTCTACTCCAAGGGTTAGACATTCTCTTGCTCACGCGTTGTAACAACTCTTCGATGCGTTTCAATTATTATTGGCAAGAGACCTTGAGCTCCTTCCACAAGCTCTGAAAATGACCCTGCAGCTTCTCTGCTCAACGCCATATACAACACGTGACCACCCTTTGGATTATCTGCAGGAATACAAAAAAAGGCTGCGGCTGATTCATCATGCCCAGTCTTAATTATGGTCGCCCCCTCACCATGTTCTGCGCAGCTAACAATCAGTCTTCCATCAATAGTTTCTACGCGAGCATGTGGAAAAAGTGTTGAGTCACTACTTGCACCCATTGCTTTCACCTCCTTAAGGCAGTGAACGGATTGTATCAAAAACCCCTCACTATTGCAATCTATTCGCGATATCTTATCGCAACTTCACCCACAGATACGTTCCGATAAAGATTGCCAAACCGGCGGCAAAGAAGAACGGTACATTGCGGCCAAACAGGAAAAACAGTTCTCCTCCCACTACCGGCCCCACAATGCGCCCTAGGCTTCCGGCTGACTGCACGATACCCAGTGTTTCTCCATATTCCTCTTTCGGCACGTGCTCCGAGGCTATCGCCATGATGGTCGGATTGGAAAGCCCGTTGCCGAACGCAAAAAACAGCATGATAAACCACATCCATTGCGCTGCGGGTACGATGGGAAGCAGGATAAATGCTGTGGCAAGCGACGCAATGGCAACGAGAAGCAGCCGTTTTTCGTGGGTCCGTTTCACCAACATCGGCAGCACCCATAGTTGTATGATCACGATAAGTACCCCCATATACGCAAAAAGCCATCCGTTATCCCGTGCGCCGAAATGGAACGCCGCCTGGGTAAAGAGCGCGAAATTCCCCTGCATCACGGAAAACGCAAAATTCAGGATGAAAAATGTCCCGATCAAAAGTCCGATCGGATACAAACCCAACACGCGCTTGATTTCTTTCCATGAAAATGCCGTCCGCGGCGAATGCAAAGCCGCTCGCGTATTGACGGTTTCTTTAAGAAATAACGCTGTCGCCAGTACCGTAACCAGCCCCACACCGGCTGCGGCAAACGCCGGAGCCGCAAACCCATACACGGACAAAAGTCCACCGACTGCCGGACCGATGATGAACCCTAAGCCGAATGCTGCACTGATGAGGCCCATCCCGCGCGCGCGGTTGCGTTTATCCGTCACGTCCGCGATGTATGCCTGCGCTACCGATATGTTGCCGCCGGTCGCCCCATCAATGATGCGCGCCAGGAAAAGTAACGGCAGACTGTTGGCAAAACCCAATAAGAGATATCCCGCAACACTACCCAACTGCGAAAGAATGAGGAGTTTTTTCCGCCCGAAACGATCCGACAACCGGCCGAAGACGGGGGTGGCCAGCAACTGAAACAACGAATACGTTGCGGTAAGTAATCCTATCTGTAATGGGTTAGCGGAATATTTTTCCGCAATAAACGGCAGAAGCGGCAGGATGATGCCGAACCCCAGAAGGTCAATAAAGACGACGAGAAATATGGTCAGGAGCGCTTTGTTTTTCATAAGAATCCAAGGGTGAAACTTCCAAGACTGCCGCCAAGAAGTATGCCGCCCACGATATCCGACAACCAGTGGTGGCCCAGGTAGATGCGGCTGATTGCAACAAATACGACATATCCTGCAACTCCCCCAAAGACCCAATATTTCCCTAATGTACCTTTTTTTCGTAAGATGTAAGATGTAAGATGTAAGACAACAAGAGCTATAAATGTCGCCCGTGCAGCATGTCCCGAAGGGTACGCGTATGGTTGCACAACATGGAATTTGGGGAAAATCGTCGTGGGGCGTTTAATCATAAAAAACGGCGGCCCGGGGTGAGGGACAAAGTTTTTTCCGTATATTTCAATTCCCGTCAGTGTCGCAAAAGCCAACGGAAGCATCAGTACTCCCGCCTTCCGAACTCCCTTTTTTTTCACCAGTCCCCACACAGAGATCCCCAATACGATACCGGAGGATACGACGCCGTCTGCTAAAATCGCGCCGTCGTCCATGAGCTGGTCAAAGCGGGACGAAATTTTATCCTGCAGCTTCACCGTCATGTCAAAATCTACCTGACTCATCACCCCGCGTTTCACCTCGCGGCTAAATACGGTGAATAGAACAAACAATACTATCCCGATAACCACTGCTGTGCGTTGCATATTAACGTGTTAACATGGTAATATATTAACGAGATACTATATTTTCCGATGTCGTCTGCCGTTTCATGATTTCATAGAGGATGATACCGCAGGATACCATGACATTAAGACTCTTATTTATCCCCCACATCGGCAGTTCCACGATCATATCCGCCATATCAAGCACATCTTTTGAGACGCCGTAGGTTTCATTGCCCACCACAATCGCCAAGGGGAATTTGTATGTAACTTTATAAAACGGTTTACTCCTCTTATCCTGTTCTACGGCAATTATTTGGCATTTAGCATTTAGCATTTTGCATTGTGCAACTGCTTCCAACGCAGTTGCACGGTATTCCCACTCCACCCACTGCCATGTATTAATCGATGCCTTTTTAATCCGTGAGTTTGGCGGCGTGAGCGTTTGTCCGCAGAGAATGACTTTTTCTGCCGCCACCGCGTCTGCCAGACGAAAAATCGATCCCACGTTGTATGTGTCCAGCACATTGTCAAGGATAATGGTAATGGGGTTTCTCTTGATGGATTTGGCGGCCGCCGCATCCGGCACCGTTGTCCGAAGCTCCTTCGCGTTTAACTTGATCATAAAGGTATTATATTGTTTCTCGGGATCGGATTACAAAAAGAAGAATTTTAAACGAAGATTACTGTTCTGCGTTTTGGAAACTCATTTTATAGCACATCCATACAAGAAAAGCCAAGAAAGGCGGGTGCAAATATAATTCACCTGTTTTCTTTTTTTCGTTTCATACTCACCAAATATACCATCAACCTACCGATTCCCCACCCCAATAATCCCCCGGCGACCACGTCCAGGGGAAAGTGTTTGCCGATGTAGATGCGGGAGAAGGATATAAGGATGGCCAACAGATAAAAGATCCATCGCCATTTCGGTTCTTTATTTGACAATACCACCGCCATGGCCCAGGCAATCGTGGCGTGGCCGGATGGAAAAGAAAAATCCGTCCTGCCGTCTCCTACGATAACAGCTCCAGCCTCAAGGGCGGGCCTTGAGCGTGCAGCCCACGGTTTAAGGATCTGTTCAACCAACAGCCAACTGGCCGCCCCTGCCAAAACGAGCGGCGCAAAAAACCAGCGATCCTTCTTTTCTTCACGCAAAAATAACCATACACCGATGACAAACCACACGAGGCCTGCCGTCCCAACCCCGGAAAGAGCGATGGCCAAACTGTCCGCCCACGCAGGATGCGGCAGGTGGTTAAGGAAAAGAAACAGCGACTGATCCAGTGCTAGGAGTGTTTGCATAAGAAGCAGTTACGGCTTGGTCTTGGCTGGGACGGGTGTTGCCGACGGCAAGGCCAACGGAACCGGTGTCGGAGAGATGAAAATAATTTTGATGGCATTGTCTTCCGGCACCGGGGAAACCGTTTTTCGCGCCGACAAAAGCACGCCTACCACAATCGCGATGAGGATAAAGAACCCAAACAAGAGTGTCACGGCTGCCAATGTCCGCCTGCGGTCATCCATACGTTTAGTATACAGCCAGAGAGCAACACCAGCAAGGCCAGTTACTTGGCAAAACAATTTTTTGTTTTTCTAAGTAACGAAGTAACTTGCGTTGCTCGCGTTGCTATTTTATATCTTCCTTCTTCCACGCCGCAAAGGTGCATTTCGGATAATTGCTGCAACCGTAAAATGTTTTGCCCCGATGGCTTTTTTTTATCACAATGTCTCCCCCGCACCGGGGACACTTCATATCGATTTTTTCCGCAAACTGGCGGGTATAGCGGCACGCCGGAAACGTACTGCACGCCACAAATTTGCCGTATCGCCCCACCCTGATCACCAAAGGATTTCCGCATTCCGGACATTTTTCGTCTATCACTTCTTCGGCTACTTTCACTTTATCTGCCGTCTCGTAGGTTTCGTTGAGACGCTTTTCAAAGGGCGCGTAAAACTCCGCAATCACCGGTACCCACGGCGTTTCTCCGTTTGCGATCGCATCGAGGTTGCCTTCCATTTTTGCCGTAAAGGGAAGATCCATGATGTCCGGAAAATACTGAACCAAAAAATCCGTCA
>JACREP010000093.1 GCA_016218185.1 Candidatus Gottesmanbacteria bacterium
AATTGGCCAATAATGGGTATTGTTTCCGTACGCTTGGGGATCTTCCCTACCACATCACACATACACTCTACGACGAACCGATAAATTCTGGTGTGGATATCTTTATCGGTGTTTCGATATGGATTCATATTTTTATTGTAGCACGCCCATCTTCATTGGGTTATTGGGTTATTGGTCGGATTGGGTTATTATAGTTTTATGTCCCCCGACGACATCCGCCAACAAATAGAACTCAAAGTGGTTGAACTGGTGAAAGCCCGGATGGCCGACGGATCCATGACCGAAGAGCGCAGCCAGCAGGTCTCCCAGCGGGTACTGGATCTTTTGCAGCCGGGCATGAGCATGGAAGCCCTCTATCGGACGATAAGTAAACTGGACGATACCATGCCGGAACTCTCGCCCGTCGTTCTTCCATACCTACGCGAATATGAACACAACGTCACCAGGCAGGCCCAGGAAAACGTCCGAAACCTCATCAAACAGGGCCAATTTGATGCCGCAGCAAACCTGGCGGAAAAAGTAATCAAGCAGGATGTCCAGCTCGTCTGGGAAGGCCGGGCCAAATATACGCCACCGCCTCCTCCCCCTCCCCGCTTCCCGCCGTTTCCAAAACGGTAGTTTAAACGCACACTCCAACGGTCCCGTCGTGTGTGGTTTACCCTAAGCAGCAAGTCGAAGGAATCTTTAACAAACTAATCAGCAAAAGGAGGAAGCTTGAGCGCATGCTCAGTGCGAAGAATGCGTTTATCATGACGTTCAAGTTTGGTATTAATCTCATCATGTTGCCCCTGATGAAGTGTTTGTTCATCACGGACTTTCTGGATTTCACCGGAAAGTTTGTCCATACGGGTAAAAAAATCGTCTTTTGATGGAAGATGTTTCGTCTCATCTTTAACCATTTGACGCACCTCTTCGCGCGTCGGAAACACTAGCTTCATTGCGTTAATCAGGGAAGCAATATCAATGGACGTGAGAATTGATTTTTGTTTCATACCCCCTACTCTACATCGTGAAATTTCAAGTGTCAACGCACCGATCGGTAACCTGGAAGACATAACCATCCGGGCGATCAAAACGCTTTTTTCGGTGGATATCATTGCCTGCGAAGATACGCGCAGAACCGGCCTATTACTTCAGGAACTTACGAGGCGATACCCATCGCTTTTGGATGATAAACCAGCTTTGACAAAAATACGCCATGGCGAAAGTTTGTCAAAGCGACTCGTGAGCTATTACGATCAAACGGAACAGCAGCGAGTACCGGAGATGTTAGAGCGTATGAAGCAGGGTAATGATGTCGCCTTAGTTAGTGATGCCGGAACACCGCTTATCTCAGACCCTGGGTTTCTTCTGGTTCGGGAGGCTATCAAACAGGGAATAAATGTTGTCAGTATCCCCGGCCCGACGGCTGCAATCGCAGCGCTCACCACCAGCGGTCTTCCCACGGACAAATTTTTCTTCCTCGGCTACCCGCCGGAAAAATCTTCCCACCGCATCAAGCTTTTTGAGTCTTTATTCAACTTGCATCGATACAAGTTGAACAGTACCTATGTCCTCTACTGCGCGCCGCATAAATTCCGCCAAACGCTTGAAGATATGCAATCCGTTCTGGGCGACATCCCCATCGTCATCGCCCGGGAGCTGACGAAGGTACATGAAGAAGTTTGGCGGGGGAAAATACCAGAAGCAGTCAAACATTTTTCCGATCCCCAAGGCGAATTCGTCCTTCTCCTGCATCATCCCTAAGTGCAGAGCTATCTCACTCCGGGAGTGGGGGTGGGAGTGGGGGTGGGAGTGGGGCATCGTTATGCTTGTGGTTATTCTCGTACTGGTTCGCCAGAAAATCTCAAAAAATGAGCACCCTTATTCAGACAGGCGTTTGTTATATTAGACTTGTTGTTAATTAGTTTTCCTTCTATACTCATAGGCAGGAGGTATCCTGCCTTATGTATCTTCCCTATCTGAGCAATCATCCTGAGCTTTTTCCATCCGTCATCGGCATTACGTACTCCCAGTTCCGC
>JACREP010000095.1 GCA_016218185.1 Candidatus Gottesmanbacteria bacterium
GCCATCCTCAAAGCATAGGTGCGAACGTGTTTCACCCGCCGGGTGCTTTATGCCTGCACCTGTTCTTTGAAGGGAACCTAGGATTCTCTACGACTAAACCCCTATGAGAAAACCCATTGTTTTGGGCGTTACCGGCGGCATTGCGGCGTTCAAGATACTTGAGCTTGTAAAACTTCTCAAACAGCAAGGCGTCAACATTATCGTCATCGAAACATTAAGCGCCTGCCGCGTCGTCCCGCCCAAGGAATTTGAAAAAGCCTCAGGGAACAAGGTGCTTACCCAATTATTCCAGGAGGATTTTGACTACAAGGCAATACTCAAGGCGCGGCGCGTGGAACACATAGACGTGGCACAATCCTCAAGCCTCATCGTCATCGCGCCGGCCACTGCCAACGTCATGGCCAAGCTCGCCGCCGGCATCGCCGATGATTACCTCACCACCGCCGTCCTTGCCGCCACATGTCCCGTCATGATCTATCCGTCTATGAACACCGTCATGTGGGCAAACCCTGTCACGCAAAAAAATGTTTCCATGCTTCGCTCTCTTGGCATGCAGGTAATTGCACCGGCAAGCGGTATCCTTGCCTGCGGCACCGAGGGAGAGGGGAGACTGCCGCCGGTTTCCTCAATTGCTGATGAAATCCGCGTGCAGCTTAACCGTAGTCATTCTTTGCAAGGAAAACGCATACTCGTCACCGCTGGCGCTACCAGCGAGCCGATTGATGCGGTTCGGCTTCTCACCAACCGAAGCTCGGGCAAAATGGGGGTGGCAATTGCCGAAGAATGTTTATTGCGCGGCGGGCAGGTCACACTGCTTCGAGCCAAAACAGCGGTACAGCCCCGCTATCCGGTGAGCGAATATCTGTTCGATACCAGCGATGAGCTTGAACAACTCATGGAAAAACATATTCCGAACGTCGACGTCTGTTTCCACATCGCGGCAGTTTCTGATTTTATGGTTGTTGGAGCCAAAGGCAAGCTTTCATCTCAAACATCTCACGCACTTACGCTTCACCCCCGCAAAAAAATTATTGACACAGTAAAGAAACTAAACCCCAATATCTTCCTCATTGCGTTTAAAGCCGAAGCAGGATTGACTGACACGCAGCTTATCAAAGCAGCCAAGGAGAAACTTAAAGAATGCCAGGCGGATATGGTGGTTGCCAATCACGTTGACCGGCCAAACCAAGGATTCGGCGTTGACGCCAATGAAGTGTTCATTGTCACCAAGCAAGGAGACGCAACGCATATCCCTCTGGCATCGAAACGACAGGTGGCACAACAAATCCTTGGTCATCTTTCCTTCTGACTACGGTGTGGGAGTTGGTGTGGGCGTGGCGTACGGCTGGTTTATGCCCACGTGCACTTCAGCTTCAGCGCTGTTCCCTTTGTTATCTTGGGCTTTTACTTTGATACTGTGCGAGCCGTTGGAAATATTGATCGTCTCGGAAATCTTTTTGTCATTTTTCTCCCGAACCAAGGTGCCGTCAACAAATAGTTCCATTTTTGTAATCTCATTAAGGCTTCCCGCCTCGGCAACGACTTTCACATCGTTGCTGTTGATCTGCGCGGTATCGCTCGGCTCTTTAATCGTTACACCAATCTGATCACTTCCCTCATACACTTCCGTCGGCGGGTGAAACTTGGCATCTCCTTGGGAAGCTACCCACGCATCAATTGCCTCCTGCCAGCGGTTTTTGCCGTCCGTAGACACCGGATCGGATTCTTTAAACACCACAAATGATCGGCTATCATACTCAAGTTTAGCAACCTCGACGCTGTTAGCCAGCTTATTGCTGTCTTTTTTGGAAATCTTGAGGTCATGATAAATAGGAGAGGCAGCTGTTGGCTCGGTACCCTTTATGAAAATCTCCTTTCGCGTCGGATAACCGTCTTTCGGCAGACCGCCGCCATACCCATCAATTTCCGCCTCAATGATGTTACTTGGTCTGCTGAACTGCTCATCGGGCTTATCTTTCAGAGCCTCGCGGATGATGCGGTTCCAAATGGGCGCCGCACCGGTCACGCCGGAAGCCAGTTGCGGGTTCATGGGAGAGTTATCGTTGTTCCCTACCCAAGTACCCACGGCGACCGATGGCGTGTACCCCACGGTCCAGTTGTCCCGTTTGTCATCGGTGGTTCCGGTCTTGACTGCCACGGTTTTGCCGGAAATGACCAAATACGAATTTGGCCCAAATACGTCTTTGCGGCCATCGTTATCGGACAGGATGTGGGAAATAAGATAGGCAACGTCTGCGCCCAATACGCGTCTCGGGTTAGACGGTTTATATTCATACAATGTTTTGCCTTTTGCATCTTCCACCTTAAGAATGGAAATCGGATCCTGCCGCAGTCCTCCGGTAGCAAATACCCCAAAGGCACTCGCAAGATCCAACAGCCGCACCTCGCCGCCGCCCAAGGTGAGGGACAATCCGATCCGCTTGATGTTTTCATCGGTTGGCTCAAGCGACGAGATGCCCATATCAGACGCCGTGCGCAAAATATCACGGATCCCTACCAACGCGCTTACTTTGACCGCTATCGTGTTGATGGAGTTGCCCAAGGCGTATCGAAGCTGAATCGGTCCGCGGAATTTGCTGTCGTAGTTTTTCGGATTATACTCAGGCTTGGCCGGATCGCCGGATGGATACTTGGTATCCACATCCAATAACATTGTTGCGGCCGTGTACCCCTTTCTGAAGGCCGCAGCGTAGGTGATGGGCTTGATTGCCGATCCCGGTTGACGCAGGCCCTGTGTGACGACATTAAACTTAAACCCTCCGGAGTCACTCGCAGAATAGTCCTTGGATCCCACCATCATAAGGATCTCGCCCGTCTTGGGGTCAATGGCGACGGCCGCCCCGTTGGAAACCTTCAATGTTTTGGCCTTCTTCACTTCTTCCGCAACGATATTCTGGGCTTTCTCCTGAAGCTTCCAGTCCAGGGTTGTGGTAACCCGCAACCCCCCGCCTTCCACCAGTTTTGATCCGAATTTCTCAATGAGTTGTTCCTTGACGTAGGCCACAAAGTGCGGTGCGCGCAGGCCGCTTTTGTCCTCTTTAAACTTCACGCTTTCCAGTTGCTTGCGCGCCTCGGTCTCCTGAAGCGGCGAGATGTATCCATCCTCACGCATGCGTCGCAACACTTGCTGGCTTCGCCACACATACGCTTTGGGGTCCGGCCCAAACGGTGAATAGCGGCTGGGCGCCTGCGGAAGTCCCGCCAGAATCGCGCTCTCCGCAAGTCCCAATTCTTTGGCTGGTTTTCCGAAGTAGTACTCGGATGCGGACTCCACCCCTACTGCCGTACCTCCGTACGGCGCTTCATTCAGATACATCTGGAGAATTTCGTCTTTTTTATACTTCCGTTCAATTTGGATGGCTAAAATCGCCTCTTTAATTTTACGGGGAAGCGTGCGCTCCTGCGTAAGAAGCACGTTTTTTACCAACTGCTGCGTGAGTGTGGATCCGCCTTGGAAATTACGGAAGATGAAAATATTCACGACCGCGCGCAAAATCCCAACCGTTGACAAGCCCTGATGTTTATAAAACTCCTTATCCTCAACTGCCACGGTTGCGTCTTTGAGATATTGGGGAATATCTTCCCACTGCACGGGAATGCGGTTTTGGCCTTCAAAAATGTCATAGAGATTTTCATCGTTTCGATCCAAAATCACGGTTGAGAGGCCTTCGCTTCTTCGCACTTTATCCGGACGGGGCAAGTCTTTGGCATACCAGGCAAAGAGGAAGCCTACAAAAAGTACTGATGCGACAATGAGAAAAAATGCGGCGGTGGCAAGCCGCGCCCAGGTAGACAACTTCACGCCGGTCCCGGTATATCGCCGTCGTCGCGCCATCTCCCAAAACAAATCCGCCATACCCCTATTGTACTGGAAGGTTGCACCCGTTGACAACGTGTGATATAGTCATTTCCATCATGCACATCCGCAACCAATCATTTTGGGTCTTTATCAAATACACCTTCCTTAAGGGGAGGTCGGTTGCCGTGGTGATAACGTAGCACTCGTTTATTTCCGTCAACAGACCTCCCGAAAGCCGGGAGGTTTTTTGTTGGTTTACA
>JACREP010000099.1 GCA_016218185.1 Candidatus Gottesmanbacteria bacterium
AATACAACCATGTTTGCATTCTCTAAACTGAAGCGGTCGAAGATAATCAAGCTGTCGTTGTGCTCGTTGAGCCCATAAAGGATGCCTTCATTGGCGGTAAGTTCACTGGTGGTAAAGGGGAACGTCGTGGCAAGAGACGTCGTGTCCATGTTGCGGGTGATAAGGAGCCGGTCAGCTCCCATGGGGAGCGTGGTTTTAAGCCCTTCTTCCATCTGGAGAACTGCTTTTTTGGTCAAAATCATTAAGGACGCAAGCGTGGCCTCGACCTGTTTGGTGGTTTTGTTGAGATCCTCAAATGTTTTGGCCGGGATGGTGACATACAGGCCGAACTGGAAAAACCGTTCGCTGCCGCGGGCCAGTTCCTGTTGTAGGGAGAGCGCATCTTCCAGCGCCACCTGGACGGACGGTTCGATCACCCGCCCGCGTTTCATATCTGACTGGATGGTAGCTTCCATTTCACCCACTTTTCTACGCAAATTTTCCAGCACTTCTTCACTTCGCGTGGGGTAGATATACATGGCGATATCCAGGGTGTGATTAAACGAGACCAAGGGGTCCAGCCAATTGGCAGAGACGAACCGCGGGTAGCCGGCCACAAAGAGCGTGCGGTAGTACCGGTCGCCGACCTTGAGGTGATCAAAATCCACGGTGATTGCAGGAGGCGCCATGATATCTTTCGCCGCCAATGGTCCGGCGGGAGTCCCGATTTTATCGGGGTAGTCCTGCGGCATGGGGTTAATAAGTTTTTTAAGAATGACTTTGATGTCCATGGGTTATTGGTTTATTCGTTTATGGTCTTGGATTCGTTTATTTCTTTCGGCAGCGGGCTTCCCGGATTGTACATGGAAAAAAACAGTTCCGTGATTTGCTGGTTAGTCAATTGTGCCGCGTGAAGCCCAATTCTTCCCAAGAGCCGCATGACATGGTCGCGTTTTGGGGAGAGGACCGTGAGTGCCCGTTCTATAATGTAAGACTTGGGGTAGGGAAGGCCTTGCTTTTTTCCGCCGAACAGGACCGCGGGCGAGGGCCCCAATTCAAGGCGGGAAAACGGAATAATGAGGTAAAATTTTTTATCCAACACGTCTTTTTCTTTGACGGTTTCTGCAACAAAGAGGCGATAGCCCCTGATGCTTTTGGCAAGTTTGGGATTTTTTTGTTTTGCCTCCTGTTCTTCGAGGAGCTTAAGATACGCGGTGACGTCTTTGTGCTGTGTCCGAACCAGGATTTGAATGGGAAAGGAGAGCGAATTGAGCAGCCCCGCGTACGCCCGAATAATCGTTGCCTGTTCATTTTCAGAAAGAAGCCCGAAGTTCACCGCGGTGGTGCTAATGAGGACGGCCGCCGATCCATCGGTGAAAAGAACAAGATCGTGGGTCACATCTTCCACTTCGGTGAACACCTGGGTGGAGGAGCGGATGGGACCGATCGGTTGTTTCATATTTGGTTGCCGAAAATCTCTTTTGTCAGTTTTTCACGCGTGAGCTCTTTTTGGCCTTTGGCGGTAATTTCCAGGGGCGGCAGGAGCGCGCCGGTAACGGTAATCTGTGCGCGGTCAAACACAAATCTTGCACGGGGATCCTCGACCTCAACTACGTACGTGCCGTTTGGCAGGGGCGTGGATGCGGCAAACTGGCCGACCCTGTTCGTTTTCAGTGCGCGCAAAGGAATGCCTTCTTTATCCCGTACGGTCACGAGTACTCCGGAGAGGAGCTCCCGGTTGGGGTCCTTGATAATGCCGGTGACGACGTTGGGGAACGTGGTTAAGCGCGGCAGTCCTGCCCTCACTGCCGCCTCGGGCGAAATGATTCTGACGGTTGGCTGGGAAACGGCAACCGGGGTTGCCATCGTTGCCTGTCGCAGGGGCGTAGTTGCCGGCGGTTGGCGGTTGATTTGTTGCCGAAGACGCATAAGGTCCTGTTCCATGGTATTTTTTTGTGAAAGAGCAACGCTTAACTGTTTTTGCAGTTCGAGGATACGCGACTCCGTAACGGTTTTGCTGGTAAGTTCCGCCGTGAGCGTATTGAGTTTTTCCTGAAGCGCAGCGGTTTTCGCCGTGGCAGATGCGATTGCCTGATCTGCGGCAGGCGCAGGACCAACGGCAACCGTTGGGGGAGTTGAAATATCGAGACGTTTTCCGGTGACGGATGGCGTTGTTTCGGGACGGAAGACATCGGAGGCAGCGGAGGGAGGAGCCTTGGGTCGGGATTTTAACCAGTCTTTGAGCCATGCAAATACATCCGTCGGGCGATAGGTGAGAATACGCGGCGTGATTGTGGCTGGCTGCGGGGCTGCTATTGTCGGCATAGCTTGTGCAGGCGCCGGGGCGTGCGAAAAGAAGGGGCGCGGCGAGCTGGCCGGCGGAGGCACCGGGCGGGACGCTGGTTTTTGTCCCGCGGAGCGGGACCACAGGTATTCGGTAGGGGAGTAAATGCTTTTGAAAAACGACAGAATCCATACATCCATGGGGCGTTCTTCGATCGGGACAAATGCAAGGCCAAACCCGAAAACCGGCAAACCGACGGCAAGCGGCCAGCGGAAGAAAAACGGCAAGGGAAGCTTAAAGCACACATAGGCGGCAATTGCCCCTCCGGCCAGGTAGCCGAACTGCTTGATGGTCCAGTCGCCGATGAGGCGAAACTGGAACGTGGTGACGTTTTGGGGAACAGGATGCTGTTCCATATAAAACTATTGTAAAGAGGATACAGGGGTCGTGCAATAGTACAAAGCGCATCAGGATCGTGAAAACTCACGTTTTAGTTTTCACGGAAAATATTGTGTGTTGGGGTCGGCGCGCGGTCATTATGTTATGATAAGCGCATGGACGCTTCCCTTGCTCTTTTTGAGGTTAAAAATACCCGCGACAGCGAAGAGCCGGTGTCTGCCATGGAACAGGCGTTTGCCGCCTTGGGCGCAGGAGTGGGCCGTCACGGGATTCTGGCCCGGCTTCTGGGTAGGCACGGCGGACTTCGGTTTTTCAGTTTTGAAATTGTCTGCGTCAACACCCGCATCCATTTTTTCGTCTCGGCTCCGGCAGGGGCAAAAAGCTACGTTGAGAGCCAGCTCACCGCGCAGTATCCGAAAGTCCTTTTGGCGCCCTGCGCTGACTGGGCACCGCATTTTTTCAGCCTTCCGCATGCTGTGGGGCAACTTTCCCTCACCAATGCCTTTTATTATCCGCTCAAAACATATAAGGATGTCAAAGATTTGGATATTTTGGCAAGCGTGTTGGGACAGATGGCAAAGCTTCCCATGGGAGAGGCGGTGGCGCTCCAGCTGTGGGTTGCTCCGGCCGGCAGCTCGTGGCAGCGGGCCGGCGCTGCGGTCGTCGCCCGCGGAGTGCCCGACCCCAACTCGACCGTGGGCAGAACCCGGCCGCACCCCCAGGCGCGGCTCATCGAAGGTAAGATTGCACACGTCGGGTTTGCTGTTGCGCTGCGCCTGGTGACCGTGGCACCCAATGAGGCGCGGGCCAAAGAACTGCTGTCTTCGGTCGCCGGGACCTTTGGGGTGTACACCTTGGGCGAAGGAAACGGGCTTGCACTGGCAGAGCCGTTATTTTGGCAGAAAAAAAACCTGGCATCAGCAGTGGTTTCTCGGTCGGCAGGTCCTGCGCCGCGAAACCAGATATTAAACGCTGCGGAGCTGGCAAGCCTGTGGCACCCGCCGGGACTCGCGCTAGCCGGCATCAAAAACATTTCCTGGTCGCAAGCGGTGACGGGTGAGGCGCCGGAGAATTTGCCTATTGTAACGGAGAGTGAAGAGGAGAAAAAGAGCATTAACTTTTTTGCAAGAACGGAATTTAAAAACACCCCTGCGACGTTTGGCATCAAAAAAGAAGACCGCCGCAAGCACCTCTACATCGTGGGGAAAACCGGCACCGGTAAGTCCACGATGATTGCCAACATGGCCATAAACGACATGCGAAACAACGAAGGGGTGGCGGTGATTGACCCCCACGGCGACCTGTGCGACATACTCCTGGACTTTATCCCGTCCCACCGCATCAATGACGTGGCGTACCTGGATCCCTCTGATAGCGATTACCCGTTCCACCTCAATCCCCTGGAGATCAAAAACCAAACGTACCGGGAGCTGGTGGCTAGCGGCATCGTCTCGATCTTTTACAAGCTCTACCACTACAGCTGGGGCCCGCGGCTCGAGTACATTTTACGGAACACCATCCTTACGCTCCTCCATGTGCCGGACGCAACATTCCTCCAGGTACCGGAGCTTTTGACTAACGAGCATTATCGGGAAAAGATCGTTGCCAAAATCTCAGACCAGGTGCTTAAAAATTTCTGGATCAACGAGTTTGGCAAAATGAGCCCGCAGATGAAAAGCGAAGCAGTGTCCCCGATTCTCAACAAAGTCGGACAATTTCTTTCTTCCCAGACGATCCGCAACATTATCGGCAGCCCCGTTTCAACCATCGACCTGGAGACCATGATGAACCAGGGGAAAATCGTCATCGTCAATTTGTCCCAGGGCAAGTTAGGAGAAGACAGTAGCGCGCTTTTGGGCGCCATGATTATAACCAAAATGCAGCTTGCGGCCATGAACCGCGTGTACCAGAAGGAAGCGGATCGGCGCGACTTTTACCTGTATGTGGATGAGTTTCAGAATTTTGCGACCAATTCCTTCATTAAAATTCTTTCTGAAGCGCGGAAATACCGGCTGGATTTAACGCTTGCCAACCAATATATCGGCCAGATTGAAGAGGACGTGCAGAAGGCGATTTTCGGCAACGCAGGGTCGATTGCCTCCTTTAGTGTCGGGGCAGCAGACAGCAGACTCCTGACCCGCGAGTTCGGCATGAAGTACAAAGAAGAAGAGCTCGTGGCCTTGGGCAATTACCAGATTGTGCTGAAGCTTTCGATTGATAATCATACATCGCAGCCGTTTTCCGCCGCCACCCTGCCGTTGCCCAGGAGCCGCAATCAAAATCGGGAGAAAGTGATCCGCTCGTCGCGGGAGAGATACACAAAGAAAGTTGCTTAGCAACGCAAGTTATTTAGTTACTTAGTAAAACGCCTTTTCTAAGTAACTGGTCCTGCTTGTGTTGCTCGTTTTGTTATGCAAGTAGCATTATTGGGTGGTGTTTTCGATCCTCCGCACCTTGGCCACGTTTGGATGGCGCGGCAAATGCTGGACTTTTGTGGCATTGACGAGGTGTGGTTTCTTCCGAATTACACGCAGAGCGCGCCGGCCAAAGGCGCAACTCCAGCGGAACACCGGCTGGCGATGACGAGACTTCTTAAGTTGGAAAAGACGCGGATATCGACTCTTGAAATTGACAACAAGCTGGACGGCGAAACCGTGCACTTGCTTCCATTTTTGCCCAAGGAACACGAGTTTTCATTCGTGATTGGTAGTGATCAGTTGTCAGGGTTTACGAAGTGGCTGGATTGGGAGAAGCTCCTTGAAACGATGCCGTTTTGGGTATTCCCCCGCGCCGGGTACCCGATAGAGCCGTTGTATAAAAATATGACGGTGGTTGAACATGAATCATTGGTTATTAGCAATATTTCCTCCACCATCATCCGCGACCGGGTGCGGCAAGGCCTCCCGATCACACCGTTTGTCCCAGTCGCTGTGGCAGAATATGTACAAGAGCATAACCTCTACAAAAATTTTTAATTTCTAATTCTTAATTTTTAATCAATTTTTAATGATTTAATGAATACGAAACAAGGAAAACAATATGACTTAGAAGATCGGACGATGCAATTTGCGGAGGGCGTTATTGAATATTGCAAGAGTATACGTCATGACACCGTTATAACCCCTTTAGTTTCTCAACTCGTGCGGTCAGCCTCAAGCATCGGCGCAAATTATCAGGAAGCCAATGGCGCCGCAAGTAAAAGGGATTTTCGGAATAAAATATTTGTATGCAAAAAGGAAGCTATGGAAACCAAATATTGGCTTCGGTTACTTGCAAAGGCAACTGGTCAGGAGGTTGACGTGTGTCGGAAGCTCTGGAAAGAGGCGCATGAATTAACTCTCATTTTCTCCAAAATAGCCTCAAGCTCTCGGTAGTTTTTTCCATTAAGAATTAGAAATTGAATAGAAATTAGAAATTAAGAATTAAAAATTAATTTCAGATTTGACTTTGGGTAGATGTGTAAGTCTTGAGGAGAATTCGAGTTAAGGAGGATGGTTACAGACGCGGAACTACACGGAACCCTTCGCTCGCCCAGAGTTATGGGGCACGGGCTGGCACGTGGGCGGGGAGCGTGGTAGAATTGAATTACCATGAGTGAGTTACAGCAAATTCAGCAAACGCTAAAAACGCACGGAAATGCCCTGGCAGGGCGTTACCACGTGCGACGCTTTGGCGTGTTTGGGTCGGTTGTGCACGGCGACCAAACAGCCACGAGCGACATCGACGTGCTGGTTGAATTTTCCCGGCCTATTGGGCTGTTTCAATTTATTGAACTTGAAGAAGAGCTGAAAGCACTGCTCAATAAAGACGTGGATTTGGTCACGCCGAACGCGCTCCATCCACTCATTAAAACCGATGTGTTACGGGAAACCGTCTATGTCTAAACGAACCCTTGTCCTCTACGCTCGCGGGACAAGGTGATCCACGAGTATTTTGGCATTGACCTGGAGATTCTATGGAAAACGATTCAAGAAGATCTCCCTCGCCTCAGGGAACAGCTGCAACCGCTTTTGGCAGAGTGATTCCATGTCTGGCTTGTTTATTGC
>JACREP010000096.1 GCA_016218185.1 Candidatus Gottesmanbacteria bacterium
AATATCAAATACTCCTTTATATTCCTCAAGCCTGCCAACAAACAAAATCCTTACCTCCTTATGGAAGGTTCGCATCCTTCTATTATTTATAGGCTTGAAGCGTTGGGTATCAACGAAATGGGAGATGACAGTAATTTTTTTGGGGTCTGTCCCTTCCGCAAGGAGCGCATCCTTGGTTTTTTGGGTAAGCGCAATGATGTGGTCAAGTTCTTCCCGCGCGCGTTTTTTAAAGCTGCGCCTCCCCCATATACCTTCATTATTATATGGAATGTTTTCAAGGACCGTGGCGATCACCTTTTTCACATACCCCTTCTTTTTTGCATTTAAGCATTGCTGCGTATAGTGAAAGTATGTTTCTGCTGTATGCACAAGATCAAAACCCTTAAGCTTTTCTTCAAGCCCCCATAGATAGTGCGCATCAACAAATAAGCGGTTGAGAACGGACATTTTGTAAGGAAAGTCCGGTAAATCCATGGGAGAGGGGAGTTTCACAACCGGAAACGCAAACCGGTCGTGGTACGGCGTTAATGATCCGAAAGCCGTAATGTCAAACCGCTCAACAAGCGGCTCAAAAAACTGCATCTCATAGCGGTTCAAGAATTTCCCCCGGACGATGGCGACCTTTGGCTTCATAAGGATTTCCACACGCGGGCAATGCGTGTCTCAAACAGAGGATAATACGCTTTACTGCGAATATCCAGATCGAGTTTCGCTATAACGTATTTGGGCCTCAACTTTTCAATGACTTCTTCACTGTCTGGAAAACTTTTATCCCGCCAAGGAAAATAATAGTTGTAAATGGTAATTCCATCTCTCACCAGAAACCGCTGCATGCAGCACACGTGGGTCACGACGCTAAAATTCGATGAATCGTGCTTTCGCAATTCCCAAACCAGTGCCTGTTCTTCTGTTCTGGGCGCCTCGTACGCGACCAAAAATGCGCTCCTGCTTACTATATATGTCCACACGATGCTGCCTGACAGTAATACAATAAGGAGTATCCGTTTATTCTTCATGTTCCACGCCCCGTTTGCACATAACGCGCATAACGCAATCACGAGCGGCATCGCATACATCGCCATACGCTGCGGCACCCGGAGTATCGAAAGCCCCGGGACTGCCTGAAACAGCCAGTAAAACGGCGAGTATGGGTGGCGCTGCGCGATGTAGAGCATACCCATAACCAACAAAACAACGACGAGTCGTACCATATCCTTTTTCCAAACCTTGCGGATATAAAGAAGAAGCACAAACGGCAGAGGGCTTATGAACGCGTAATATTCGTACCAATTAAAGTGGAAGCCCAAAAGTCTGCGGAAAAAAGGACGGTCATAAAACGTCTCCCGAAACGGCACGATATAAAAAAGCGGAGTAAGTATGGCGTGGATAGACCCTTCACCGAATATCGGCTGGAAAATTCGTTTCATTCGCGGATAGATATCCCGCATCACCGGAATAAGTTTTGGGGAAGAAAACAGCATGAACAACACCATAGTTCCCAATGAATGAATCAATAAGTATTTCCGCTGCTTTGGAAATTTCACAATCCAAAACCCTCTGATGCATGCAAGGAACAGCAACGCAAACCAGATGCCGTAGATGTCACCGGAAAAAAAGAGCATGGTTATGACAAGTGCAGATATGAGAGTCTTCAATACAGAGACATGCGCCGGAAGAACCGCGGCAAAAAAGAGAGGCAGGATGGGGTATGCCAGAAAAAATAACGTATGTCCGGCCGCAAACCGCGCGGTAAGAGCTCCGGAAATGACATAAAGAGTTGCTCCCCACACACGCACCCACCCTGAAACGTTCAACGTTTTTAGTAACGCCCACATGCTTATCCCGGCAATAATTGTGAGGAGAACGAACACCACAGACATCCCGCTGTCAACACCAAACAAAACCAAAGGAACCATAAATATCGGATTGAGTACCGCAGAAAGCGGATCCGCAACTGTAGGGTATCCAAAATCCGCATAGGGAAACACCGCGGGTATCCGGCCGTGCTCACGGATATATTGCGCCACATACCCGTACAGCGGAAGCACCGTGTCATAATCGCTGTCTAAGCGTAAGGCGAGATGCCGGGTCTGATAGAGAACAGGAACCACAAAAAGAACGGCCATCGCGACAACAAGAAAAAGTTCTTTTTTCATGCGTTAATATCCCCTCTTTAGCTCGTTCGGCTCCAGAAGAATTGGAGTTCCCCGCTCTACCGGATAGCGTGTACGGCAGGAGGAACAGACAAGACCGTGATCTTTTTTGTGCAATATGCTTCGGCACAAAGGACAAACAATTCGCGGTAACAAATGCGCCACTATGCTTTCCGAAAATAATGCGCGAAGAAGTATCCAATGACCCCGCTTTATTTCTTTGCGCAGTTTGCGCTGTAACCGTCGCCACATCCAGGAAAGATAAAATACGATATCCTTAAGGATTTCCGCCCTTGCCGCAGTCA
>JACREP010000097.1 GCA_016218185.1 Candidatus Gottesmanbacteria bacterium
CTAAGACCTGATCAGTTTGGTAAATTACCTACAGATAAAGTGATAGCGTTGCTAGTAGATAATATTGGCGATATCTGGGAAATTTCAATAGGGTTTATCGCCTTCAGACTCTTGTTTTTTGCCGCAAACGAGGTTCTGAAAAACAGAACACTTCAGAAGATGACAAAAGGAATACAGGTTTCGGATAAGGTGAGTTTTTGGACGTCTCTCATGGTAACCGTATTTATTAAAGCTATTCACTCTTTGGGTTACATATCTTTATTTGGGATTCATGATCACATGGACCGCCCGGAACCTGGAATGTTACTTGGGCAAGGGGTAGCCGCCCTCGTACTCGTCGCTGCACATTATACTGCTCCCCATATTGGGCCAATGTTTAATAAGTTAGGAAAGGGATTAAATAGATGGATGGAAGAAATGTCAGATGATGAATTACGACAAAAAAGAGAAGCAGAAAGAATGTTGCGGCTTGAAAAAACATTGGAGACTTGGTTTGCGCCTATACAAAAGAAATTAGTTAGTATGGCAGATAACGCTGATTTATATTTCAGAATTATTGGCGTTATGATAGCTGCATATTTACTGCTTACACTTGCGGGCATAACTGACCCTTTTCAGGCACAGCATTTAGTTGGTTTAATGGAAAGATTTTCAGCTATGTCTGGGCAAAATAAGACGGACAAGCCGATCACCGAGTTTGAGGCGCTGGCTAAAACCCTCACCGGTCCGGCGGCGGAGAAACTGAAGCAGGCGGCGGATGACTTTGAGGAAAACGCCTGCGGCAAGAAAGTGGGAGGCTCACTTCCTGGAAGAACTCTTGGAGCGCCGGCCGTAGAGGAAATACAACAGGAGAAATATACCGACGAGTACAGTAAACGTACTGCCGCTATTGATGATGTCGATGAGCGCTTGATTATTTATACTGCTACCTCCCGTGCAAATAGTTCAGCGAATATCAGACAGATAAATCCACTTATGGCTGCGCGAACGATACCAAAGATGACAGTTGTCAGTTCGTCCCCTCCGGCGAACGTCGGCGTTATAAGTCCGACTCCAAACCATCCGGCTGCAAGGTTAGTGAAAAGATCAGAAAGTATTGCCGGCCGAACGGTAAATGACGTATTCACCATTTCTCACTTTACCCCTGATTCTTACTATTTGTCAAGCGACGCCGAAGGCTCATTTCTTCCGCTCTCGTTTGGGGCCGGGGAGGGCGAGGATGGCAACCAAAATAGCCGCCAGCAAGAGAACTATGCCGGAGAGCAAGTAGACGGTAGGAAAAGAATTCATACACCGGTTCCTTTCTTTGCCAATACCACGCTTAACCACCAGAGAGCGAGTGTCATGACTATACCTGATCCTACCACTAGCCAACTTGGAGTGTCAATATCGGAGACAAGTGGAGTCAATACGGCACCAGCGAATAATACTTGGCCGGCATTGTCACAGATATTAGATAACCGTTCAAGTTGGGAAGAGGTAAACACCGCTTCCCGTTGGGAATATATGATACCGGCGAACTTCATTAATACTAACGATACCATGGCCTACAGAACGTCGTCAACCGATGATACCGGTTTCTCATTGATCCCTCAAGCCTACGCTGCAAGCGGCCCGGTATCGGGCGGCGGCAGGGGCATGGGCTGTACGGCGGCCCGGCTGGCAGCCGCTTTCATCCGGCAGGCAGCAGCAGTTACGAAAACCCGCCTCTGGCAGATGATGCCGGCCCAAAGAAGCCTCTGGCACGCCCTATTTCCTTCCAAACCAGAACCTGCAAATCAAGATTTTAGTTTTCTTGTTTCTCAACGGCAACAATCCGTTGAGCGCTCATCTCCATACATAGTCCTTCAAGTGGCCAGAGATGGCGCACTGGACCTTCTTTTGCACGATGCCATTTCAGGTAAGACTCGCGAAGCTTCAGCAAAGGACTTACTCCTTCGCGCAATTACTACATTGCAGCCACAAGCTTCAGAAAAAGATAAAACGAAGCGTGTGCAGCAGGAATTAGACACCATAAAAAAGGAGGCGGGGGAAGTTCGCGCTACCATGGAGAAGCTCGATGGCATACCCACTCCGGAAGGAGACAATGGCATTCTCGAAGATGAATATAAAAAATGGCTCGCGGCTCAAGAAAATCCGGCGATAAAACAGGTATTAGGTTTCATCGGTAGCAACATTAGAAGAATTTCATTTCCCCGTTTCCTGCTTGCATTATCCCCGGGGGTACGTAGGTTCGAAGCGCTGATCGGTAGTAAACCGTACGTTACGTTTGGAAAAATTGCAGGCAGCGGTCAAGGTGAAAGCGGCGCGTGGGTAAGCGATATGGTCAGGAGGATTGTTAAGAGACAGGCGATAAATCACGAACTGGTTCTGGATATTGGGCGCTATTTGGAAGATCATCCGGAGATTTATGATGCGGTCATGGTTGACGATGCATCGTATACGGCAACTCAATTAACTCAAGCCCTCGGCAACAACGTTGGAGGAGTTACGCACAATGAGAAACTCAATTCACGCAGACCCTTTAATTTTTATGCGGTCTTGCCGTACGTGAATAAAGCCGAGATCATAAATACTATTCAGAAGTTAAGAGCTATGGAGTTGATTTCCGATACGGGCAACACCATAGTATTTAAAGCCGGACAAGATATCACCGTCACGCTCTTATATGAAGAAGCGGCAATTGAGTTCCAACAAGACGTGCTCGCTCGGGAAACAGCTGGGCTTGAAAGCACAGAGAGGGAAAAGTTGCAGCAAACGTTTCGAGAAACCTTTGGAAAAGATGAAAAAGGAGTGACGCTATTTTTCGCTCACCGCATACCGGATAACTTTACTTCTCACGGTAGGTCAGACGAAGACGATGGCGGGACAGCAATTTGGAGAGGAGACACCTTTGATAGCAATGGTCAAATAAAGGGTACGAAAATCCCGTTTTTTCCTGAAAAGCTTGCCCATCCGGATGCTATAAATTCAGATACAAAGCCGTATGCTCATCGTGTGGAAATAGACTATGGCGATGAGTCCTTAAGTATCTATCTTCCCGAAGAATTTACCCAATCGCCCTTGTTGTATGATGGGTTAGCAAGACAGCTGATAGCACTGGTATTGTTGAAGCAACAGGAGATATTTGCCGGCGTCGATTGGAATACTGCCACGCCCGAGGTAATTGAGCAAAAAATTTTTCACTGGTGGGATGAGCATGAGAGTTTATTGAGACAGAAGAAAAAGGATGTGCTGTGGGCGCTTGACGAGGTACCGCGCAGAGAAATAGTTACTGCGTTGATTGAGTACTTCAAACATCAGCCTACGCAGGAAGCGGCAAATACTCCTGAAACCTTAGTTAAAAAGATAAAACAAGGCATAAAAAACCCCGACTGTCTGGCGGCCAATCCGTTTCTATCTCGCGTCTGGGCGGCCGGTCCGGCAAGCTCTGGGCAGAAAGAGAAGGACGAGGAGGGCGGGGGAGCGTGCCCCTGGTTCTTCCGTGCGCCGTGGAAGGTGATCGTAGTCAGTACTGGTATAGCGGCGTTGCTGACAGATTCAACTGGTCGTATAGGAGCACTGATAATGGCTGAACTTGCCAGATATATGAGTTTTATTGCTTCGAGATATAATCCTCCCATTCCTCCATATAAAAATTTACCGAATGCACCTCCAGTTGGACCCCTGTGTCAAAACGGCGCGTGTAGTCAGGGGTGTGGTGAAAATTTGACTTGCGGAGAGGACGGACAATGTTGTGTCTATAAAGACGAACCAGCGCGTGCATGTTCCATGCGCGGGAATA
>JACREP010000098.1 GCA_016218185.1 Candidatus Gottesmanbacteria bacterium
ATTAATACGGGCATGAATATGGGCATGTTGCCCATTACCGGCATTACGCTGCCCCTTGTTTCCTACGGGGGCAGTTCAGTACTGTCGATAGCCGCGTCGTTTGGGATTCTTTGGGCGTTTGAACGAAGAAACGGCGCAGTTAGTAGCGTTGCAATCCATTGAACATCTTGATACAATCAGAACCTATGTTTGCCATCGCAGCGATAGCTGGAAAACAGTATAAGGTAACAAAAGGAGATACAGTCACGGTTGATCGATTGGCCGGCAACGCTGGAGACATCGTAACGCTCGATCGTGTTTTGCTCTATTCAGACGGAAAAAAAGTTGCCGTCGGGAAGCCCACGGTTGCGAACGTTACGATAAAAGCAAAAATTATCAAACAGGAAAAGGGAGAAAAAATAGATGTGCGGCGGTTTAAGTCAAAAGTACGCCATCGCCGGCACATCGGGTTTCGCCCTGAGCATTCAGCACTTGAAATTATATCCATAGTCAACGCATGATTTCCTATTTGTTCGTGTTCGGTCGAACACCGCATCTGGCTCTCGCTGAACTTGCATCCCTTTTTCCCGACGTAACACACTTTACTGCAGGTATGGGGATTTTGGAAGTCTCTCAAGATGATTGTTTTTCAGCGGAATCAGTCATCGCGTCGTTGGGAGGAACGGTAAAAATTGCCGAAGTGCTTGAGGATGTTCCTAAGCTTTCAGGTGCAGCGCTTGCGGCGGCACTTGCTAAGACCGCAGATGTGTCAAAACGTATCGTTTTCGGTATAAGCTCCTACCACCCAAGCATTTCGGTAACTGTTGGGCTGCTTACCGAAGTGAAACAGGTGCTTGAATCCATGGGGTACACCGCGCGATTTGTTGCCGGACGCGACAAGGAGCCGCTGACAAGCGTTGTAGTATCCAAGCAAAAACTGACGGAACTCATTATCGTCCCGAAGAAACAAAGCATCGTGCTGGCAAAAACAGTTGCAGTGCAGGATTTTGAATCCTGGAATAGGCGTGATTATGGCCGCCCGTACGCGGATCCGAAGAGCGGCATGTTGCCGCCCAAGGTGGCACGAATGGCGGTAAACATAGGAATGCTAAATGATAAATGCCAAATGCTAAATGAAAAATCAACTCTACTCGACCCGTTTTGCGGGATGGGGACGATACTGGCGGAAGCCGTACTTTCGGGATGGAACGTCGTGGGCAGTGATCAATCGAAAGAAGTAGTAGACAAGGCGAGAAGAAATCTTGAATGGTTGACAGGGTCTCGCCCTATCAAGAATCAAGATGGTATAAGACAGGGCGAGACCCTGTCAAGCTGGAAGTTATTTATCAGCGATGCAACGCATGTATCCGAACATCTTCTTAAAGAATCCATTGATGCGATTGTGACCGAGCCGTTTATGGGTTCCACCCGCTTGGGCGGGAATAACCCAATCCGACCAATAACCCAATCCGACCAATTAAAAACAATAAAAAACATAATTAAGGGACTGGAAAAACTTTATCTGGGGTGCCTGAAAGACTGGCACAAGGTGCTTAAACCCGGAGGAAGGCTCGTTATGACACTTCCGGCGTTTCAAATTGGGGAAAGGACCATGTTCGTGAAAAGAGTGATTGACAGCTGTGAAAACCTCGGGTATACTAAACTCCTCGGACCGTTGGAATACAGCAGACCTCAGGCGGTCGTTAAAAGAGAATTTTACGTATGGCACACATAAAAGCAGGAGGTGTTGCAAAAACCAATAAAGATTCCGTATCCAAGCGCTTGGGCGTGAAAATTTACGGCGGCCAGCGCGCAATCGCAGGCAACATAATTATCCGTCAGAAGGGGACGAAAGTCTACCCGGGTACAGGTGTGGAAAAGGGAAAGGACTATACGCTCTTTGCCGTAACGACCGGCGTTGTCAGCTTTCATCAAAAACGGGGAAAACAATACGTGTCGGTCCTGCCTGCCACAATGTAACCATGGCTGATACACAACAAGTGTTTCATTTGGAAATTGACCTTATTCAGCCTAACCCGCTTCAGCCCCGAGGACTCATCAGTCCGGATTCGCTTCATGACCTGGTTGCTTCCATCCGCGAACATGGCATCATTGAGCCTTTGGTGGTTGCCAAAACGCCGGCCGGGTACCAGATTATTGCCGGCGAACGCCGGTGGCGTGCCTCCAAACAGGCGGGGCTCACCACGGTACCGGTACTGGTAAAAGAAACGACGTCAAAAGGAATGCTGGAAATGGCGATTGTGGAAAACGTGCAGCGCGAAGATTTAAATCCGATCGAACGGGCGCAGGCGTTCCAACGGCTCATTGAGGAGTTTGGATTGCCTCTTGCCGAAATTGCAAAACGTATCGGAAAAAGCGAGTCCTACGTTTCCAACACCATGCGGCTTTTGGCTCTTCCCGATGCGATAAAAGACGGCATTATTTCCGCTTCCATTACCGAGGGCCACGCACGGGCAATTGCAGGACTTGGTGATGTAAAACTCATGGTGGAGGCCTACAAGACGATTTTGGCGGAAAGCGCCTCGGTCCGAAGGGCCGAAGATTTAGCCAGGAGACTTAAAGCTCAGTATGACAGAAAGCCGACGCAGCGCGTGGAGCGAATTCACAGCGACGAACTGGATGCGATGGCTAAAGAAATCGCCCAGGCAGTGAACGGTTTGGTGAAAATCACGCAGTCCAAAGTGGAGGCACGCCTGGTATTTGTGATCCGCGGCAACCTGGAAACAACGAGTAAAATCCTCAAGGAAATCCGCGGAAAGCTCGCACCCCCTGCTGGCAAAAAGTGACGTTACTTGGTAGCGTACAGCGGAAGTTGAATAAGGCCGAGTTTAGAGAGCGGCCAGTAACGAAGAATTGCCTGACCGATAAAATCTTCTTTTGCAATCGGTCCGAACTCGCGTGAATCCTTGCTGTGCGGCCGGTTATCGCCGGCGACAAAATACAGGCCAGGAGGCACGACGATCGGTTCATTTTCCCGCAGATACGAGCCGCCGAAAATATACGTCCCTTCCGCCAAATACGGTTCATCGAGCCGCTGGCCGTTGACCGAGAGCGCATTATTAGACAACATGACGGTATCGCCGGGTAAGCCGATAATACGTTTGATATAGTCAATTTCCTTATTGTCGGGTGATTTGAAGATGATGACTTCTCCGCGTTTGGGGTTGCGCAGCTTGTAGATGGCCTTATTGGTCAGGATATATTCTCCGTTGTGAAAATTGGGTTCCATCGATGCGCCGTTTATCTCCTGCGGCGACATGACGAACAGATACACCATGACGAGAATTGCCAAAAACACGACGATTCCCTGCAAAAAATCAAAAACGGCAGCAACCGCCCGTTTGATAGCATCCATAATCTCTATTTAGAGTACATGATATAATGGAGGCCGTCAAGATAAACAAGCAGGGAAATGGGTCGGTTAGCTCAGCGGTAGAGCGCTGCATTCACATTGCAGATGTCGAGGGTTCAAATCCCCCACCGACCACTACAGTGCTTCACGAAATAGGAGTTGGGAGAGGAAATACGTAATTCGAGCTTTTGCCCGCCTTCCATTGGTGTTGTCCTCCGAAGCCATCGTCCTATAAGACTGACCGCTCACAAACCGTTGTGATCTTCTGGTGATGTTTTGGCCGGAAGAAGCGGCTGCGGACAAACGACTGGTCAGGTTGGTTTCGTAGCTTGCCGTCGTATTTATCATGCGGGTGAGTTCGGAAGTCGGGAATAAGTAGGCTTGTGAGGAAAGCGCCTGGTGGTAGAGATCCACAATTTTATCTGAAACAGTAAGCGACGTATTGATATTTGCCTCGTTGGTTTGAGATCTGCGGTAAAGGGACAGTTGGGCCAGCATGTTTTCTAAGTTTGCTTTTGCCTGAATGTAGCGATTTCTGGAAAGATTGGAACGGGCAAGTTGCAAAATCCGCCGGACTTGGGCAAGGTAACCGTCGGAAGTGAGCGTAGTGAGCAGTTGGTCAATTTCGTCTAACCGTTGGGCGTTGGTGGCAGCGGCCGGGTCGGCGGAAGGTTGTGCCATGTTAAGCGACAGCGAGTATGTTCTGGTGGCACCGGGCGTGATAGTGCCCGAGTATTGTCTCCAGACGTTGGTTGTGTCCGTCAGTTGGGCGGTGACGAGCGTATAGGAGCCGGATCCGGTGCCGGTAAGCTCGACCGAATACGTGCCGGATGACGCCCCGGGGATAAAGATGATGCCGTCCGGGCCGTCGTACGTGGTACCATTAAACATAACGCGTAGCGTTGCCGGGGAACGCAACAAAAACAGCGCGCCGGGAGTCACGGTGGTTGGGGATCCGGCAGTAATGTCGCCGGGAGCATGAGGAAGAGAGAGGACATCGAGAATTGCGTCGATGCCATCCGCGGAGGCAATGGTGTTGCCGTGGTTTTGATTGAGGGAAACCGAGGGGTCGCCAGTAAAGCTTGCGCGGGCGCGGGTAACTGTGGTATCGCCGTCTGTTGTTGTTTGTTCCGATACGGGTTTGCCGTCTGTCCAATTGCCTAACGCCGTATCCAGCCATGTGGCCGGGGCGACGATGAAGCCGTCGGGAGTCGTAAACGTAGTGCCCGTTATGGCATCAAAGACGGGAAACAGCGGCGCGACCGCGGTGTTGAGAGTGGTGAGCCACGCGTTGGTTGCCGTCATGCCGGACGGATCGATGAGCTGGCCATCTGACTGGCGCGTAAGATAGGCGGCAGTGGGCAGGATGTCGCGGATGACGGGAAGCACGGATTGGATGGTTTCCCGGTCGGTGGCAAAGTTTTTGCGGTTAAGTTCCAACATCAAACGCTCTGCCAGCCAGATGAGCGAGTTTTTTTGCGGCAGATCTCCGCCTGACCAGGCCTGATAGGCCTGCACCACGCCCGCGTGCGGTGAGCCAGGGGTGATGAGGTGACCTACTGATGATTGATTGGTGCCGGACTGAGTCCATGCGCGGGTAACCAGGCCGCCGAGCGAATGGCCGACGAGATTGACGGGTTGGCCCGGATTGGCAGGTTTGACGGTATTGTTAAGGAAGGTATCAAGGTTTGTCTGGACGGTTGCAACAGTCTTGCGCCAGTCGTATGGCCAGAGGTATAGATTTTGATTTTCGGTATAGCCCAGGTGTTTGAGCGTTTCGACGAGTCCCGTGTATTCGGTGACGAACGGAAGCATCTTCCACGGCGTGGAAGGGTTTGCCTGACCTTCGAGGATTGCTTCCTTATTCCATGACGCCATCATGCCGGGGACAATAACCACCGGCGGAAGAGGGGTCGGCGTGGGAGTGGGGGCGGGGGTAGGCGTTGCAGTCGGAGTAGGTGTTGGCAGCTCTATTGGCCCATCCGTTGCGAGGCCGATGCGATAAACATAATCTGAACCAAAACCGGTATAATAAATAAGAGTTGTGTTATTAGGAAGGCGCAAAGCGGATGGCCCCGTTGCTCCACGAAAATCAAACCCTCCAGGTGTGATTACTGGATTTTTGTCTGCTGGTTTATCCCAATGAATTCCATCAGTTGAAGTAGCATAAGATAAGCCACCACTTCCGTGATAATAGATTTCATATTTTGTTCCATCAAATAATACAGTTGAACCATCTGTGTCACTTCCTTCCCATGGTTGTGTTGGAACCAAAACTGGATTTTCCGAATAAGGAGTCCAGTTGACTCCATTCTGCGATGTTGCAAGGCTAATTTTCCATCCGGATCCATTATTTGTCGTATACCACATTTTGTATTCATTGTTTGTTTTTAATACATAGGCATATGCTTGTGGTATGGAATTTAGATCTTGTGTTGGAACGTTTACTTTACCATGTCTGGTCCAATTGATTCCGTCGGGCGATGTAGCATATCTGACAGCCAAAATGTAGTTGCCGTATGTTGTATACCACATTTTGTATTCATTTCCATCTTTAATTACCCTTGGATAGATTACGTGATCCTCTTCAGGATTATCTGAATCATAGGTAAATATAGGATTTTGAGGATGTCTTGTCCATGTTATTCCATCACTAGAAGTAGCAAGTCCAATTTGTTCATGCGTACCAAATCCCGCATACCACATTTTTAATACTCCATCCTCTAAAAGTACGGATGATCCGTGGACTCCCGAATTTTCCCATTGAGTAGATACAGGGGTCAGTAAAGGGTTGTTTATGTTTTTTTGAAAATTTGAAGCAGCCTTAACTTGCTGGTTTGGGAGTGTTAGGAGCGCAATAATCAATCCTATCGTTAAAGATGAAATGCTGGACAGTAGCCTTTTCATCGTCTGAAGCATAAATCGTAATGTTCTTGATTGTCAATGAGTAAAAAGTGCTGTAAGCTACCTTTGTCAAAAATAATTTGCAATCTCAATATAAACGGATATGTATAGAACTTGTATTTATTGTAAATCTAATAGCATGAAAACCTTTAAAAAAATTGCTGGTTACACTTTAGTTAAGTGTAACACCTGTTTATTAGTTCAAACAGCCCAACCTAGTTTTAAAAATAGAAACCACATAAACCAAGTTGTCTATAGCGATGAATATTTAGGTAACTATTTGAAAAGAGAAAAGGAATTAAAGTTAAGATTTCGTCAAAGGGTTAGTGAAATCGAAAAATATAAAATATAATGGGCAGGTGGCAGAGTGGTCAATTGCACGACGCTGTAAACGTCGCGACCTTACGGTCTACGGGGGTTCGACTCCCTCCCTGCCCAAATATCTCATATGAAAGAAGGAAAGAGAAAAGAAAATATTGATGATCATGGTGGTGAGCAACAGCAGCGGGAAGTTGATTTGCGTATGCAGGCAGCAGAGTTAAGGGATATGCATCGGAAAGTTCTGCAACTTGATCTTCATCCAGAAGGGAAGATTAGTTTTCATGAGTTAGAGGCGGAAATTGAATCGTTTATTGCAAGCGCACAAACAGATGCGGTACGAATAATCCCCGGGCTTGGCGTACAGGGAAAGTTAAAGGGCATGGTGAAGCCTTGGATTGAGAAAAATCCTTTGGTTGAAAAGATCAAGGATGAAGGAGGATCATTTTTTGTGCTTCTCAGGGAATAGTTCATATAGTGCCACCTTAGGGCCGACGTTGCAGTCGGCCTCCCGACCCCCGACGTAAGGTCGGGCGTCGGGACTCAGTGTATACGCCACCTTAGCTCAGCTGGTAGAGCAACGCTTTTGTCCCGACGCACCGCATCCTAAAAAAAATCAGGAAGTCGGGATCCCGTACGTTCAAAATTTTGCCGATGTAGCTCAGCTGGTAGAGCAACTG
>JACREP010000010.1 GCA_016218185.1 Candidatus Gottesmanbacteria bacterium
TAATAGATGAAACAGTTTCGGTAAATCTTTTAAGCAATCATTTGGCGCACACGGTTATACCCACATCGCTCTACTGGCAGGGGAGACGGTATCGGATCACCAAAGTTGGCCTTCATCACACAACACGCGAAGGAAGAACACTGTATCACATTTTTTCGGTAAGTGATGGGAATACGTTTTTTAAATTGCAATTAAATACGGAAACATTACAGTGGAAGTTACAAGAGATTGCTTCGCCGTAGGAACGGACTCGCAATGACAACACAATTCAATCCGGCAGCGCCGACGGTCATGCATATAGATCTCAATTCCTGCTTTGCAACCATTGAGCAGCAGGCAAACCCGCTCCTTCGCGGCAAACCCGTGGCAGTAGCTGCGTATACGACGGATCGCGGGTGCATTTTGGCAGCTTCTGTTGAAGCTAAGCGCTTGGGAATAAAAACCGGCATGCGCGTAAGCGATGGAAAACATCTAGCGCCTAACCTTATTGTTCTTCCGTCTGATCCGGAGAAATATCGCTTCGTTAACCGGAAGTTACTCGCCTTACTTGAACAGTATTCGAATGATGTGACCGTGAAGTCGATCGATGAATTTGCTTTGTCATTGCGAGGAGTTTTTAGCGACGAAGCAATCTCTAAAGATTGCCACGCTTCGCTCGCAATGACAACAGGACAAGAAATAAAACAGCGGATTAAGGCAGAGATCGGGGAATGGCTGACGGTTTCCGTGGGCATTGCGCCCAATCGGTACCTTGCCAAAGTCGCATCGGGTCTTCACAAGCCGGACGGATTGGACGTGATTGCCAAACAAAATGCGGAGGAAATCCTTGCGGGACTACGGCTTGAGGACTTGTGTGGGATAAAAGAAGGATATGGCAACAGGCTGCGGCGCTATGGCATTACCAGTGCCCTCAAGTTCTACCATGCACCGGCCAAACTCCTGGCTCACGCGTTTGCGTCAAGGGTGGGGTACGACTGGTGGCTTGAGGCTCCACGGTTGGGAAGCATCACACGATTGGGAATTTGAAACCAAAAGTATCGGCCACTCCTACGCTCTCTATAAACCGTATGAGCCAACAGATTCGAGATTGCATCAAATTTTATGTCAACTGGTAGAAAAAATGGGCAAACGGCTTCGGGACGGCGGCTATCGGGCGCAGGGGATACGGATTTCTTGCTTATTCACAAACTACACGTCGTGGAATCACGGAGAAAAACTTAGCCACCCGCTCTTTGTGAGTACGCAGCTGTATCAAGAAAGCCGCCGTATTCTTCTGAAAGCCCCAAACAAAGCTGTCCGCCTGTTGGCCGTAACCGGTTATTTTCTTACTCAAGATCTGTATAAGCAAGAGACTTTACTGACAGAAGAACAAAGGAAAACAGACCTTACTCGGGCATTAGACGTGATTGATGCGCGGTGGGGGGATTTTACAGTATTTCCGGCACGAATGCTTTGCATGGAACAACGGGTGGTTGACCGGATCGCCTTTGGTGGTGTACGACAACTCTCAAATGTCATTGCGAGCGAAGCGAAGCAATCTCGATCTTAAGGGGATTGCCACGCCCTTCGGGCTCGCAATGACAATGGAAGAGGTATACAATGAGTATGATGGCTGAACATCGGCCGCTTGCAGATATTCTCAGGCCTCAATCGCTCGATAGCGTAATCGGGCAAGCCCATCTCGTTGGCAACTCAGGCATCGTGAGAAAACTCCTCGCCTCCGGATTTTTACCTTCCATGATTTTTTGGGGGCCGCCTGGGTGCGGCAAAACGACCCTTGCACAGCTTTTAGCCAACCTCACGAACGCTCACTTTGAGTCGCATTCTGCCGTCAGCGCTGCCCTTGCTGATGTGCGGCGCATCGTCAAGGAAGCAAGTGAGCGGCTTGCAAAAACCGGCATGCGGACGATATTTTTCCTCGATGAAATCCACCGGTTTAACAAAGCACAGCAGGATGCATTACTCCCGCACGTGGAAAAAGGAACGGTTATATTTATCGGTGCAACGACCGAAAATCCCTCTTTTGAGGTCATTTCTCCTCTGTTATCGCGCTGTAGAGTTTTTGTACTCAACCCGCTATCGGAAAACGAATTGAACACAATTATTGATCGAGGAATAACATATCTCAAAACATCAATTACTGATGATGCACGTGCGTTTTTGTTGGAAGCCGCAAACGGTGATGCCCGGGCACTTTTGACCATCCTGGAAATTGCCGCCCGCTTGACAGGGTCTCGCCCTGTCAAGCTTACGACTGCACATATCGAGGAAGCAGCCCAGCGCAAAATGCTTCAGTATGACCGCGCGGGCGATGAACACTACAATACCATTTCCGCGTTCATTAAATCCATGCGGGCAAACGACGCGGATGCGGCCCTCTATTATTTGGCGAGAATGGTTGCCGCGGGCGAGGATCCGCTGTTTATTGCCAGGCGCATGGTGGTCTTTGCGTCCGAGGATATCGGCATGGCCCAGTCTACGGCCCTGGTTGTTGCCAATGCGGTATTTGATGCATGCAACAAAATCGGCTATCCCGAGTGTCAGGAAAATCTTGCTCACGGCGTGGTGTACCTGGCCTTGGCAAAAAAGGATCGGAGTGCCTATGATGCCTATTTCCGTGCCCTTGATGATGTAAAGCAACTCGGAAACATTCCGATTCCGCTTTCGATCCGCAATGCACCCACGAAGCTCATGAAAGGATTAGGTTACGGCCGCGGCTACCAACGGTATACCACAAGTAGTCTGTTACCTGATAGAATAAAAGGAAAGAAGTATTACAAAGGGGGTGAGAAGTAATGGACATACAAATCGGGAAAATCAGCCACTATTACGACAAAATCGGCGTCGCGGTCATAGAAGTTACGAATCAGCCCTTAAAAGCAGGCGATACGGTAAAATTTTCCGGTCATGATAAAGAGTTTACCCAGGTCGTTTCGTCGCTCCAGGTGGAACATAAGCAGGTAAAGGAAGTCAAACCCGGTGATTCCGCCGGCGTCAAAGTGGACGCTCCGGTAAAAGAAGGCGATGTGGTATATTTACTTACGAAATGAAAGAAGAACGATCCTCAGGCGGCGTGGTGATTCGCCGTGGCGGTAGCGGTTGGCAGGTACTTCTGATCAGGGATATGAACGGAAGCTGGACGTTTCCGAAAGGACTCATTGAAAAGGGCGAATTACCCGAACAAACCGCCGTACGTGAAATCTCTGAAGAGGTGGGGATTGGTGACCTTACACTTGTAAAAAAACTTTCTCCCATCGTCTATTGGTACAGACGCAATGGCCGTATCAAAAAAACTGTTCTCTATTTTCTCTTTACCGCAAACAGCGACAAACCCCTCAAGCCTCAAAAAGAAGAAGGTATACAAGAGGCGAAATGGACACCGCTCCATCGGGCAAAAACAATTGTCGGATATCCAAAGACAAACAGAAGCTTATTGCAAGAAACTATACTGTCTTTATAAAATAAACGATTATGGATCTTGTACCGGCACCGGATATAGGAATAATAATTAAGCGGATTGTGCCGCGTTTGCCGTTCCCCCATATCGATCCTGCAAAAATTACCTGTATGCGAAGCACCAACACAACCAGCAGGGCCCGTGCCAGAATCTGGAGCTTTCCCAAAATTTGGCAGATGGCGCTCAAGCATCCTCCCCATTACATTATTGAGGTACTCTCCGAGCATTTTGACCATTTATCAGCTGATGATAAAACGCGGGTCATCATCCACGAACTCATGCACATCCCGAAAAACTTTTCCGGAGCTCTCGTGCCTCACCGCGGCAGGCATACGCATATTGACCGCCGCAGCGTCGAACGGTTTTTCCAGATGTATAAGCAAAGTACCAGGAGTTCCCCATGATTATTTTGTTGCACGGAGATGATCGGCAGTCAACACGGGCTGCACTGCTGGCGTTGAAAAAAAAGTTCTCCCATTTGGATTTACGCGTCCTCAACGGAAAAACTGCCGACGAAAATGCGCTGGTACAGGCCATCGAGTCGCCGTCAGTTTTCGGAGGATCTACCGGCATCATCATCGAAAATCTTCTGACATCACTCGGGAAAAAACCCAAAACCGCGGAGCATATGGGCGACATCCTGAAGCGCTCGGCAGAATCCGCAACGATCATTCTCTGGGAGGAAAAGGAGATGAGTCCGTCCATGATCAGACATCTGGGATCTCATGTTGAAGTAAACCTGTTTAAAATCCCTGCGGTTATTTTTTCTTTTCTCGATGCCATCCGTCCTTCCAATACAATACAATTGCTTTCGTTATATGGCAAGACCCTGGAGCACTCCCCGGCAGAACTCATCTTTACGCTCCTCGCGCGCAGGCTCCGAACGCTGGTCCAGCTTTCCGGCGGACTCACACCCACGGGCATGGCTCCCTGGCAGTTGACTCGATTGACAAAGCAGGCAAGATTCTTTACGATGGAACAAATATTTACCATGGAGAAACAACTCCTCGCGTGTGAATTTGCGGTCAAAACAGGTTCTTCGGCACTAACTCTTTCCCAACACATCGAGCGCATCCTTGTTGATCTTTAGCCTATGGATCTTTCTATTTTTAAAGATTATGACATCCGTGGCACGTATCCGGATCAGTTAAACGCTGAAGTTGTCAGATACATCGGACGGGCTATTGTCGAATATTTCAAGCCGAAAAGTATTGCAGTGGCCCGCGATATGCGCATATCCGGAAAAGAGTTAAGCGACGCTCTGGTATCCTCGTTTACCAACCTCGGTGTTGCGGTTTGCGATGCCGGAGAAACGGGTACGGAAATTGCGTATTTTTTGGCAGGAACCAGAGACTTTGATCTCGTCATTATGATTTCGGCGTCGCATAATCCAGCCAATTACAACGGACTCAAAATCGTCAAAAGGGGACCGGTCGGAGTGAACTCTGACAGCGGTTTATTTGCCATCCGGGACCAACTAAGGCAGGATCCCGTGCCTTCCGCCAAAACACCGCAAACTGTGACGCATATTGACGTGTGGGATGATTGGAAACAAAAGGTGCTTTCACTGGTTGATACGTCGGCGTTAAAACCTTTGTCAGTCGTCGTGGATGCAGGCAACGGCATGGCCGGGAAACTGGTCCCCATGATCTTTGAAGGCTTGCCTATCCGCCTGACCCCGTTGTATTTTGAGCTGGACGGCAGTTTCCCGCATCATGTACCCAACCCGCTTATAGAAGCAAACAATGCCGATATCATGGCAAAAATGAAGGAACTCAACGCCGATGTCGGGTTGGCTTTTGACGGAGATGCGGACCGCGTGTTTTTTATTGACGACCGGGGCAGATTTGTATCGGGTACCACGATCACCGCGCTTCTTGCGGCATCTATTCTGTTAAAGCATCCCGGCGAGTACATCCTCTACAGTGCCGTGTGCGGCAGGATTGTGCCGGAAACGGTCGCGCGTTTGGGAGGTAAATCCCGGCGCGTTCGCGTTGGCCACAGCTATATAAAAAACTACATGGGGCAGTATCACGCCATTTTTGCCGGAGAGCATTCCGGACACTACTATCACCGCGACTTTTTCAACTCCGAGACTGGTGTGGGTACGGCACTCATGGTACTTTCGCTTGTCAGCCGCGACGGACGCAAATTTTCGGAAATTGTCGATGAATTTGCCAAATACCCCGCAAGCGGCGAAATCAACTTTTCCGTACCGGATACCGAAGGCACCATTGCCAATATAAAAAAGTCATACACCGATGCCAAAACCATTGACGAGCTGGATGGGTTAAGCGTATGGTACGATGATTGGTGGTTTAATATTCGCGGATCTCATACGGAGCCGCTTATTAGGCTCAATGTGGAAGCGGATACGCAGGAAATTCTTGAACAAAGGACAAAAGCGTTGATTTTACGCATAGAATTGCTCGGCGGAAAGAAAAAATAACCATGAACACACTGGATGATGTGGGTGCAATGCAAAAACTTGATCCTAAAGACGTGCTTGCCTCTACCAAACAGTTTGCAGACCAATGTCAACAGGCATGGAAGGAAGCATCGGCTATCGCGTTCCCCAAGCAGTATCATCCTATTTACAATATCGTCGTTTCCGGCATGGGCGGCTCGCGCTATACGCCCAAAACCATCAAAGAACTGTTTCGCGGCCGCATAAAAGAACCGTATGAAATAGTTGAAGATTATACACTCCCTGCATATGTAGACAGCGATACATTAGTGATGTTATCTTCATTTTCCGGCACTACCGAAGAAGTGCTTTCTTGCGGTCAGGATGCTGTCAAGCGAGGCGCCAAACTTACCGGCATTATCAATGGTGGTCCGATTGCGGATTTCTTAAAAACGCAGAACGCAACCATGTATCAGTTTACCCCAACGCACAATCCCTGCGGCCAGCCGAGAATCGGCGGCGGGTACCTGCTTATGGGGCACCTGGGACTTCTTAAGGCATTGCAGCTTATTGATATTGAGGAAAAAGAAGTGAGCGAAGCAATTGCCCATGCCCGCTCGATAACTGAACGGTACACTGAAGACGTACCCACCGCTCAAAATCCGGCCAAACAGCTGGCAATACTCATGGATAATACACACCCATTTATTATCACAGCGGAATTTTTGAAGGGGTTCGGCAACGGGTTTGCCAACCAACTGAACGAAACAGCCAAAATGATCTCGGACCCAAGGATAATTCCGGAACTTAATCATCATCTTATGGAGGGCCTGGCCAGGCCGGCCACACTTGCCAAAAACGCACTGTTTGTCTTTTTCCAATCACGCCTGTATTCGGACCGCATACAACAACGGTTTGCCGTAACCCACGAAGTGGTAAACAAGCAGCACATCAAAACGCATGACGTTACGCTTACTGGTGCCACTGCGCTTGCACAGGTATTGGAAGCATACGTTCTTTCTGGATTTACCAGTTTCTATTTGGCAATGCTCCACGATAGCGATCCGGTGGCTATTCCTTGGGTTGATTATTTTAAAGCCCGATTGCACGGGTAAAGGAGGCTCTATGAACGGTAAATATGTCGTAAACTTTTCGGATGTGGGCCGCGAAGATGTGGGATTAGTCGGCGGAAAAGGCGCAAATTTGGGAGAAATGACACAGGCGGGGTTTCCCGTGCCGCAGGGATTTATCATCACCGTTGCCGCCTACCAAAAATTTTTAGAGGATGCCGCCATCAAGCATAAAATAGAACAACTGCTTGCGGGTTTAGACGTAAACAACGGCAGAGATCTCGAAAAAGCCGCCAAGAGCGTGCAAGCGCTTATTACGCGGTCTAAGTTTCCCAAGGATGTAGCTGGCGACATAATCCGCGCGTACTTTCGCCTGGGCGGCAAAATTCTCAAACACGCCCTGGTCGCGGTACGGTCGTCTGCAACAGCTGAAGATCTGCCGGGCGCTTCTTTTGCCGGCCAACAGTCCACATACCTCAATGTGCAGGGAGAGGCAAACCTTATTGAAAAGGTAAAAGAAGCCTGGGCATCGCTGTTTACTGCACGGGCTATCTTTTATCGCCAGACGAACCACTTTGATCACTTCCGAGTCGGCATTGCCGTGCCGGTACAAAGGATGGTCGCTTCCGTTACCTCAGGCGTCATGTTTACCGTCGATCCGGTAACCAATGACAAAAGTAAAGTCACCATCGAAGCCATTTACGGACTGGGAGAAATGATTGTTCAGGGTGCAGTCACTCCCGATCACTACGAGGTGGACAAAAAAACCGATACGATCCTAGTCAAGCAAATCGGAACCCAGGAAAAACTCATGACAAAAAAGGGCGCCAAAAATGCAATTCTTTCTGTTCCGCGCGCTGACGCAAACAAGCAGAAACTATCGGATCGCACGATTGTAGAGCTGGCGAAACTCGGAAAAAAACTTGAGAAGCATTACTACTTTCCCCAGGATGTGGAATGGGCAGTTGAAAGTAATCGCGTGTACCTGGTGCAAACGCGACCGGTGACCACCCTTGGAAAAGGGCAGTCAGCTATCAGCAGTCAGCTATCAGCCGGGCTGAAATCTGAAAGCAGCAAGCTGATAGCTATCGTGCGGGGTGACCCTGCATCCCCGGGGATAGCATCGGGACCGGTGAAAAAATTGGCATCGGTAAAAGAAATCCATAAGGTCGTCGCCGGAGACATATTGGTTGCGGAACAAACAAATCCTGATTTTGTACCGGCGATGCGCAAGGCAGTCGCAATTCTTACCGAACGTGGCGGGAGAACGTCACACGCAGCAATCGTTTCCCGCGAGCTGGGAATTCCTGCTGTCGTTGGTGCCAACGATGTCAGAAAACTTGTAAGCGACGGCATGGTGATCACGGTCAACGGGTCCACGGGAGATGTGTATAAAGGCGCTTTCGCGCCAAAACCAAATTTGGCAAATTTGTCTAATTTGTCCAATTCAAAAAAACTCAAAACCGCAACCAAGGTCTATGTCAATTTAGCGGAGGTAAGCCGCGCTCAAGCCGTGGCGAAGATGAATGTGGATGGCGTGGGGCTTCTCCGGGCTGAATTTATGGTTGCCGATATCGGTACGCATCCTCGCAAATTCATCGCGGACAAAAAACAGCAGGTATTCATCCAAAAACTCGCCAGCGGTCTGGAAACTTTTTGCCGCGCATTCTCTCCCAGACCCGTCGTGTATCGGGCAACGGATTTCAGAACCAACGAATACCGAAACCTTAAGGGCGGGAGTGCGTTTGAGCCGCCCGAGGAAAACCCGATGCTGGGATTCAGAGGTGCTGCCCGTTACATTGCAGACTCCCAGGTATTTGATCTGGAGCTTGAGGCCATAAAACTCGTCCGCAATAAATACGGCCTCAAAAATCTTAACCTCATGATACCCTTTGTGCGCACGCCCAAAGAACTGCTTGAGGTAAAAAAAATCGTCGCAGGGAGCGGACTTCTCAGAACGCCGACGTTTAAGTTCTGGATGATGGTTGAACTGCCCACCAATGTCATTATCCTGGACCGGTATCTGGACGTCGGCATCGACGGAGTCTCCATTGGTTCCAACGACCTGACGATGCTCATTATGGGAACTGACCGCGATAACCAGGAGGTAGCCCACGACTTTAATGAAATGGACGAAGCGGTACTCTGGGCATTTGAACGGGTTATCAGAACGTGCGTTAAACGCGGGGTCACCGTTTCCATGTGCGGCCAGGCACCCTCGGATTATCCTGAGCTCGTAGACAAACTGGTCTCATGGGGCATCACGAGCATCTCCGTGAATCCCGATGCAGTGGATCGTGTACGGGAAACGATCGCGGAAGCGGAAAAGAAACTGGTGAGAAGTAAATAAGCTCCCATTGCTTCAATCAATCAAATTCTGATATCTTATATTTGTATCTTGTTTTTTTCTATGGACTCCAAAATTTATTCTATCAGTGCCCGCGAAATACTTGATTCCCGCGGAAATCCCACCATTGAAACAACAGTGATGTTAACCAGCGGCTATCGGGGTACGGCTTCGGTTCCATCAGGAGCGTCTGTGGGAAAATACGAAGCGGTAGAGCTCCGCGATAAGGATGAAAACCGCTATAACGGCATGGGAGTACTTGCTGCAGTTGCCAACGTCAATGCCGTCATTGCACCGAAGCTCGTAGGCTCAGATGCGCTCGACCAGAAAAAAGCCGACAAAATCATGATCGCTCTTGACGGAACTGCCAACAAGAGTAAACTCGGTGCAAACAGCATAGTAAGCGTTTCCCTGGCAGTTGCAGCCGCCGCGGCCAGCCACACCAAGCTCCCGCTGTACCGCTACCTCAATGGGCTTGCCGGAGAAGCAGCGCTTACCAAAATCGAACGAATACCCACGCCGCTGTTTAACATCATCAACGGCGGGAAACACGGAGCCGGAAATCTGAACTTTCAGGAATTTATGGTTATCCCTGCATCAAACAAACGCTTCTCTGAAGCACTCCGCATCGGTGTAGAACTTTATCATCACCTCAAACAAATCCTCTCTTACAGAAATGCCATTCACAGCGTCGGGGACGAAGGGGGATTTGCTCCGAATCTATTCACAAACCTTGAGGCGCTGGAACTGCTGATGGAAGCGGTAAAAGCGACAAAATACCATTTCGGCACAGATGTATTTTTCGGCATGGATATTGCGGCAAGCCAGTTTAAGACGCCCGGGGGGTACCGGATCAAGGACAAGCCCCAACTGTTATCCGGCAGGCAATTCATCGATTATCTTAAAGAGCTCAATAGTAAATACCGGCTGCTTCTCCTGGAAGATCCGCTCGAGGAAGATGATTGGGTCGGGTGGGCCACCCTCACGCGTGAAGTAGGAAAAGAAATTCTGGTCGTCGGCGATGATCTCCTGGTCACCAATCGTGAGCGTCTGATGCGTGCAATCGCTGAAAAAGCATGTAACGCGATCCTTCTCAAACCCAATCAAATCGGCAGCCTCACGGAGTTTTTGGATGTCGTGGCACTGGCAAGAAAAAATGACATCAAATGTGTTGTTTCCCACAGAAGCGGAGAAACCAACGATACATTTATCGCGGATCTGGCCGTCGCGGTTGCGGCTGAGTACGTTAAATTCGGCGCACCCGCCCGCGGAGAACGTGTAGCCAAATACAACAGGCTTCTTCAAATAGAAAAAGAATTATCTGCTCAATGAAGCCACTCGCATTAATAGTACTCGATGGTTGGGGACTGGCTCCGCCGGGGCCGGGTAACGCCATATCGCTTGCTAAACTGAACCATATTCCCCGATTGTGGGCATCCTACCCTCACACGCAACTTGCAGCCTCCGGTGTGGACGTGGGCCTGCCGCCGCAGGAAAACGGCAATACGGAAACAGGGCACATCAATATCGGGGCGGGACGCGTGGTCTATCAGGACCTGCCGCGCATTAACATGGCCATAACCGACGGATCATTTTTTACTAACGACGCCTTTTTGGGCGCGATCCGCTACGTCAGCGAACACAAGTCCCACCTGCACCTCATGGGGCTCATAAGCGACGCAGGCGTACATTCCAGCCGGGAGCATCTGTGGGCCATTCTGACTCTTCTTAAGCAATATAAGGAGCAGTACAAATGTGCGTGTAAGGCATTCCTTCACCTGTTCACTGACGGACGCGATTCGCCGCCGGCATCGGCAAAACGGTTCATGGAAGACGTAGAAGAACACATACGCTCACTTGGAGTCGCTGCAATTGCCACCATCATAGGCAGGTATTATGCAATGGACCGGGACCGGCGTTGGGAACGCACCGAGGCGGCATACCTTGCCCTGACGGAGCTTGTTGAACGGAGGGCACCGTCTGCCCCGGCAGCTATAGATCAGGCATACCATGAGGGAAAAACAGATGAGTTTATCGAACCGACTATTATTTTAGACCCAACCGGTAATCCGTATCCGCGGGTGGGAAATCACGATGCGGTGATATTTTTTAATTATCGTATTGATCGCCCCAGGCAGCTCACGCGCGCATTCGTCTTACCGGATTTTGAAGAATACAAGGTTCCCGCGTCATTTGATCCATATGCGGTCAAGTACTATCACAAACATCTCGTGGAAGAAGACACGCGGAGCGTTCCGTTTACCAGAAAGGTCAGGCTTCCAAATTTGTTTTTTGTCACGATGACGCAGTACGAACGCGATTTGCCCTGCGTCGTGGCTTATCCGCCGGAGCCGGTAAAAAATACCCTGGGACAGGTGTTTTCCGATCATAACCTGCGGCAGCTTCGGCTGTCTGAGACGGAAAAGGAACGTTTCGTCACATACTACTTTAACGGCATGCATGAAATGCCGTTTCCCGGTGAAGACCGATTAATTGTACCCTCTCCTAAAGTTGCCACCTATGACACCGCGCCGCAAATGTCAGCCCCGCAATTGGCGGATAAGCTTCTTGACCGGCTTTCCATAGACGTGTACTCGTTTTCCCTGATCAACTTTGCCAATCCGGATATGGTAGCCCATACCGGCAATATCAAGGCTGCCATTGCCGCGTGCGAGGTGACGGATGCCTGCGTGGGAACCATTGTTTCCGCAGTACTGGCCCGCGGCGGCACTTGCGTGGTGACCGCCGACCATGGTAATGTAGAAGAAATGCTCGATGCCGACGGTAACATGGACACCGAGCATTCCACATTTCCCGTACCGTTTATCATGATTAACAGTAATTTCAAATCCCTACCGACTCTTCTTCCTGCAGGAAGACTCGCAGATATTGCTCCCACCATCCTTTCGTTTCTCCAAATTCCAGTGCCAACTGAGATGACCGGTAACAATTTACTCGCTGATTTAGTCAGATAAAGGAGGAACATTTATGAAAACAACCATCTCCGTAATCAAAGCAGACACCGGATCAGTCGGCGGTCACAACAGGCCCAGCGAGGCAATGCTTGCTATGGCAAGAGAACAAGTGTCCAAAGCCGTAAAACAGGGACTCCTTACTGACAGCCGGGTTTCTGCAACCGGAGATGATATCGCGCTTCTGATGGTCCACACAAAAGGAGTGGATCACAGCGACATCCATAAGTTCGCATGGGATACGTTCGTGGCGACCACAAAGATCGCCCAAAGCCAGGGACTCTACGGCGCCGGCCAGGATCTCCTCAAAGACGCGTTTTCCGGCAATGTCCGCGGGATGGGGCCTGGATCATGCGAAATGGAGATAGAAGAACGTGCAGCCGAACCCTTCATCCTGTTTGCCGCGGACAAATGCGGACCGGGTGTTTTTAACTACCCGCTGTTTAGTGCATTTGCCGATCCTTACCATAATGCAGGCCTTCTTTTGGCTCCGGAAATGCACAATGGATTTACCTATACGATTATGGACGTCAACCATACGGAGGCGGACAAGGTAATCACCCTCAAGGTGCCCCAGGATTACTATGATATTGCTACGCTTCTTCGTGATCCGAACCGGTATGTGGTAGAAAAGATTGTCGAAAATGAAACCGGTCTTATCGCCGCGGTTGCTTCTACCAGCAGGCTTCACAATATCGCCGGGAAGTACGTAGGCAAAGACGATCCGGTGGCGATAGTCCGAAGTCAGAAACAGTTTCCTTCAACCGGAGAAATTCTTTCGCCGTGGGCGCTTGCACATTATGTGCTTGGCGACAACAGGGGATCGCATCACGTGGCAGTTATGCCGGTGAAGCAAAATTCCATCATTTCCTTTTTCGACGGGCCGACGATTGTAACGGCAGCCGGTTACTGCGTCCATGAAGGCAAGCTAACCGAAGCGGTTGACCTGTTTGACCAGCCATTCTGGGACGTCATCCGCCAAAAGGCTGCGCAGAAAACCATCGACATGCGAAGCCAGGGATTTTTTAACCCTGCCATGGGACCGCAGGATGAAATGGAGTACACGGGAGTGGTCAAAAATCTTGAGCGCCTGGATAAAAAATTCGTGAAAAGAGCCGGTGAAACTGCGAAATGAAGCCAGACGTCTATAGAAAATCCGCAAAAGACTGGCGCATCCTGCCGAATCTCGACGATTACGATCTAACCCGCGCGGGATTTTCCTGGGAATCGGCAAAAAAGGAACTGGATTGGTTTGACGGCAAAATAAACGCAGCGTATAACGCCGTTGACCGCCACACGCATACGTGGCGGAAGAATAAAATCGCGCTCTACTGGGAAGGCGAAGACGGCACGGAAAAAAAATTTACGTTTGAAGAACTTGCAGTTGCCTCCAATAAGGTCGGCAATATTCTCAAAGACTTCGGCGTAGAACGCGGTGACCGGGTATTTCTGTTCCTGCCAAGAATCCCCGAACTTTTCTTCTCGTTTTTAGGGATTGTCAAAATCGGCGCCATTGCGGGAACCCTTTTTAGCGCATTCCAGGAGCAGGCACTTCTGGATCGTCTGGATAATAGCGATGCGAACGTACTTATTACCACAAGTAACCTTAAACCGCGTGTGGACAAAATCCGAAGAAAGCTTAAACACTTACAACATATCATCACGGTCGATACGCCGGACTTTACCAAGTCATTTGAACGCGCAAGTGATGCGCTTACCATTAGCCACATGGATCCGGATGACTATGCCTTCATGCTCTACACTTCCGGCACCACCGGCAAACCAAAAGGGGTAGTTCATACGCACCGCGCCATCCTCCAGGAGCATATGACGGCCAAGTGGGTGCTGGACCTCAAAGATGACGATACCTACTGGTGCACGGCCGACCCGGGTTGGGTCACCGGCATTGCCTATGAGATATTAGGCAGCTGGTCCGTGGGTGTTGCATCATTGATTTATGAAGGCAGATTTGATCCCAAAAAATGGTATCAGCTTCTGGAAAAATACAAGATTACTGTCTGGTATACGGCGCCTACGGCAATCCGGATGCTTATGGCCGCGGATCACAACCTCGTGAAATCCTTTGACTTAAACAACCTGAGACACCTGTGTTCTGTTGGCGAGCCCCTCAATCCCGAAGCAATCCGTTGGAGTATCAAGGTCTTTGGTAAACCCTTCCACGATAA
>JACREP010000104.1 GCA_016218185.1 Candidatus Gottesmanbacteria bacterium
TAAGCTTCGGGATCACGTATGACGGCGTAAAATCATGTTCCACGTCCACTCCGAGCGCCGCTTTGGGCAAATCCCGGATATGTCCCATGGTCGCCTCTACGCGATAGTCGCCCTTGAGAAATCTCGTAAGCGTGCGCGCTTTAGTCGGCGATTCAACGATGATTAACTCCATAGCGTGTACATGTCATTGCGAGACCGTTCTGCAGGCGTTGCAATCTCTTGTTTTCTCAACATGAGATTGCCACGTCGCCCCGCCTTTGGCGGGACTCCTCGCAATGACAGACTAAGTTATTCCGTACTCCTTCTCTCCGTAATCTTTTACTACCCCCTTCATTTCCAAAAGCGTAAGGGTAGCCGCCACCGATGCAATTGTCAAGCCGGACTCCCGTACAATCTCGTCAATATGCCGCTGCCGATCCGAAAGTAGTGCCAGTATTTTTTCCTCCTCTTTCGTCTCCCCCTTAGCTTCAAAAGGGGTGGCCTTTAAGGGGTCACCCTGCTTGGGAAGCCTCAATTCGTCAATAATGTCTTCCACCGACTCTACCAGCTTTGCGCCATTTTTTAACAGCTTAAACGGCCCTTTACTATACGGACTGGTGATGGGTCCGGGCACCGCAAACACCTCCCGTCACTGTTCGGCCGCGTTTCTGGCAGTTATAAGTGCACCGCTATCATCCGCGCCTTCCGTAACGACCACCCCTAAAGACAACCCGCTGATAATTCTATTACGAGCCGGAAACAGCCCATTGTTCGGCCGCAGTCCCAGCGGCATCTCCGACACAATCGCGCCTACTCCTTCTTCAGCGATTTGGTGGTATAGTCTAGCATTGCTGGGCGGAGCGATAATGTCAATACCGCAACCCAAGACTGCGATCGTTTTGCCCCCACTGTCAATAGCCGTCTGGTGCGCCACAGCATCCACGCCATAGGCCAAACCGGATACAATGGTAAAGCCATACGCCACCAGCCCTTCTACAATCCGCTGCGTCACATCCACTCCATAGTGCGTCACCTGCCGCGTGCCCACGACCGCGATGGTCCGCGCAAGATCGATCGGTTCCTTGTTCTTATGGCCTTTAATATACAGTAGAAACGGCGCGTCGGGAATTTGTTTCAGTAACGTAGGATACTTAGGTTCCGTAAGAGTTAAAACCGACACATGAAGCTTTTCCAGTTGGACAATGTAGTCATCGACGTCAAATTTCTTGCGGAAATCAACAAACTGATCCGTGAGTTTGTCTCCCAGATGAATGTTCTTGAGGGTTTCCGCGGGTGCCAGCCATGCATTCTTTGCACTCCCGAAGTAGTTCAAAAGGAGCTTAAACCGTACCGGCCCGATCCCGGGAAACACGCTAAACCCCACCCAATAGGCAGTCTCTTCATCCATTGTTCTTTAGCGTATCATATCTGCTGCTTCATCTGTCAAAAATCTGCCGGTACGCCCAGAGGTAAAGTCCGGCGGACCACGCAAACGGATGTTCTGATCGATACATGAACCGTTTCACTGGTTGGCCATTTTTTTCGTAAACCTCATACACACACTGAAATTCCGCGATTTTCTTCGCTATTTCAGAAAGTATATACTGCGCTTCTCGTTTCTTACCAACCTTATTAACAGCTACTGCGTAAAGAATTCCGGGCTGCAACCACAGCAATCCATTGTGATAATCTGCCATGCCAACAAGATGATTTTGCATTGGAATCCGCCACCACGGATATGCAGGATAATTTTCCTCAAGCGTCCACCCGTTCCAGCAGTGTGCTTTGGCAAAATCGAGAATTTTGATAGCCTGTTGTCTGGTTGCAAGTCCAAACACAATCGCCAGCATGTTTGGGTGTGATGCAAAGTAGTCCTGCCGTTTGTAATCAAACCAGTCTGAAAAATACCGACCGTTCCAAAACGTGTCAACAATTTTTTCCTTTATGCTCTTATCTCCGGTTGCTTTCCAATAGAGAATATTTGTATACAACGTTTTCCCGGATTTCAAAACCGCATCCGCCCACTCGCACTGAAACCATTCCGTAAGAAGTCCATTGCCAAATCGTTTCTCATACCAGTTACGTATCCTTTTGACTGCGGCGTCATGTTTTTGCAAAAACGCTTTATCATGCAACCGGCGTGCTGCAATAAGAGTCATGAGCCCTCCGTCCAGCACTAATCCGCCGGACTGAATAGACCGGAAATTCGGGGTAAGAATTCCCCGCCGAAATATCCGGTATGGAA
>JACREP010000100.1 GCA_016218185.1 Candidatus Gottesmanbacteria bacterium
CTTCAAGCATTTCCCCTCAATCTTTCCCCGGGCAACCGCCAGCAGTTGGAGAAAACGTACCGATGGGGCAAGCGCGAGAAGATGAAAGCATCAATGAGTGTGGAGAGAGAACAGCTTGCCATTGAGGCAACGATTGGCCTTGACTCTGCAATGTTTATTTTCAAACGAAGGGAGATGCTTGCAACTGCCGGTTCGACGCTTACGCTTACCGTGGACAACCGCGGAGGGCTGTATTCCGCCCGCTATACGGGGATGAAGGGAAGATTTGAGATCGACCAAGAGAGCTGGACGATATCCTCAACCTGCGAACATATCTTCAGTGGTCAGCATATTTCGATGTCAAAGCTTCTTGCCGATATTAGCAACCTTTCCGTGCAGTTCGATGTGATTACTAGCCTTACCCCGCCTGCACCTGGTGCTTGAGAAGAGGGGAGAAATCGGGTATAATAGCTTCTATTCCAAACGAAAGGCGGTAGAATGAATGGCAAAATTAGCAAAAAGAGCAAAGAGTAAAGAGAAAAGTAAAACAGAAGACATTTCTGTTGCTTCACCAGCCGCGAAAACTCCAACGAAATCCACCAAGCAACCTCAAACCATGGAAGAGCTCCTTGCCCTGACGGGCTATAGCCTGAAGGGCGTGAAAAAGGGTGACGTCGTTGAGGGCAAGATTACGCGCGTTTCCCCCAAAGAGATTGCCGTTTTCATCGGCGGCAAAACCGAAGGCGTGGTCATTGACCGGGAACTGGAAAACTACAAAGATGCCCTCATGGCCCTCAAGCCCGGAGACCGCGTAGTGGCCCAGGTCATTGTGGCTGAAAACGACCGAGGCCAGTCGGTTCTTTCCCTTCGCCGCAGTATTTTCGAGAAGCGCTGGAAAGAGCTAGCCGAAAAGAAAGAAAGCGGCGAAGTGGTAAATGTGGTACTCAAAGAGCCGGTGCGCGGGGGCATTTTGGTAGACTTTGGCGGGCTTCGCGGCTACATACCGCAGTCACAGTTGGACAGCGGTCTTGCCAAACAGCCGGACAAAGCGATCAATCGCAAAATCCAGGTGAAAGTGGTGGAAGTGGACGCTAAGACCAACCGCCTGGTGTTTTCCCAGCGCCAGGCTGCCGAGGGCGAGGCGCTGGCCAAGCAAAAGGACGTGCTTTCGGCCCTGACCATAGGCGAGACGGTTGCCAGTACCATTACCGGCGTGGTGCCGTTTGGCGCATTTGCTCGCCTTAAAGTTACCAAAGACGGGGTGGAGCACGAAGTGGAGGGCCTCATCCATATTTCCGAAATTGCCTGGGAAAAGGTAGACGACCCCAACAAATACCTCAAAGCGGGCGACACCATCAAAGTGAAAGTGATCGGTGCAGACCCGGCAACCGGCAAACTCACGCTGTCACTCAAGCAACTCCTGCCGGATCCGTGGGAACACGTATTGGATATGTTTGAAAAAGACTCGACGGTGAAGGGGACGGTGGCCAGAGTTTCTCCCTACGGCATTTTTGTAACGCTGTCACCGGGCGTTGAAGGCCTTATTCACATAAGCAAACTATCTCCGGGCGAGGAACCGAAAGTGGGGGATGAAATCAACTGTATTGTGGAAGACGTGAAACCCGATGCCCGCAAAATCAGCCTCTCCATGACCCTCAAAGAAAAGCCGATCGGATACCGCTAACAAATTCATACGTACTTTCTTTTATGGTATGCTCTTCATGCCATGGCGTATTCTGTGCGGTTTTTTCAGAACAGAAGAGGCGAGATACCTGTTAAAGCATCGATTTCGCGCCAGGACGAGGGGACGAAAGCGAAATTTTTTCACTTGTACGATCTTCTGCGTGACTTCGGTCCCCAACTCATGTTTCCCCATACCAAACGAGTAACCAAAGAAATTAGTGAACTTCGCATTCGCGGCAAGACCGAGTTGCGAATTTTCTACGCACATATTGGAGGCGCGTATGTTCTTCTGCACGCGTTTCAAAAGAAGGGGCAGAAAATGCCAGTGAAGGAACTACGTATAGCAGAAAAACGGTTGACAGAAATATAACGTTTATGTTATAGTTCTCCTGCTATGAAACGTGTTTTGCGATTTCCAGATGTTGCGGATTTTAAGCGCGAATCGCTCAAAGATCCAAAAGTAAAGGCCGCGTATAACCAGCTTGGTCCCCGGTATACTCTCATTCGGCAAGTTTTGGAGGCGCGGCTACAGAAGTGTATGAGTCAAAAGGCACTTGCGGCGAAAATGAGGACAAAACAGTCGGCCATCGCCCGGTTTGAGTCCGGCAATACCAACCCGACTCTCTCTTTTATCGAACGGCTCGCGCGCGCCACCAAGACACCCCTGACGATTTCTATTTCGGGATAAGAGCGTCAAGAACAATAGAAATCCCGATATGGCAAGATATTCTGTCAGAATTTTGTCGAGCAGACGCATATTTGGGGTGGTAGAGTAGGCGGAAATATGGCGATTGAACTCGACCGAAGACCTGGAATACCCGGCGCGACGCCAGAAGATCCTGCGATTGGATACATACCTCCTGATTATGAATCACTCTAAGCAAGTGACATCACAGGAGGCGAAACACCCCTTTCGGAAATACTTGGTCGCAGTGCGGAGGTAGGGTATTCGTTTGCTGGAGGGTTGCCGGATGGAAGGACATTTCCCACTATTGCACCCCTTGTTGCTCGCGCCTTAGAACTACACAGTAGTGCGAAGATTCTCCAATACGGCCGCAGCAGGGGTTTTCCTCCGCTTTGTGAGGCAGCGGCCCCTTGGCTTCGGAGCCTGACCGTTGACGTAGAGAGTCCGCAAGACATACTTATAACCAGCGGATCCCAATCTGCTCTAAGTGCAGTCGGGCGGGTCTTTCTAGAGCAGCCAGATGAGATAGTGGCACTAGAATCTCCTACATATCTGGGCGCGCTTGATGCATTTGGAGAGCGACATCCCCAGTATGTGATCGTGGAAAGCGATGCCGATGGCATGGATCCAGAGTCTTTGGATCGCGTACTTTCCCAATACCCCGTCAAGTTTGTATACACAGTTTCGGATTTTCACAATCCTGCCGGCACCACCATCCCCCTGAACCGGCGCATCGCAATAGCAGATGTTCTTATGAGACACCGAGTGCTCATGGTAGAGGATTCGCCATATAGACAGTTGCGATATGAGGGAGAACACGTCCGAACTATTCAGTCCCTTGCGCCAAATAACGTAATTTTTATGACGACATTGTCGAAACTTTTGGCTCCAGGACTGCGGACAGGATTAACGGTCGCCCCACGACAGGTTTTAGAGCGCATGATAAATGTCAATGGCTGGAGAACATTATGTGGGAGTACATTCGACCAAGCGATTGCGGCGGTCTACATTGGCGAGGGACATCTGGATGCGCACGTGCCTGAAATTGTCAATCTATATAAGCCAAGGCGTGATGCTATGGTAGCTGCGCTTGAAGCATATTTCCCCGAAGGATGGAGTTGGGTAACGCCCCCAGGGGGTTGATACAAGAAAAATTTTTCATCGTGCACTGGAGCGTGATGTTGCGTTTGTTCCGGGTGATCTTTTTTATCCACACGGAGGAGTCAGTTCGGCCATGCGGCTGAATTTTTCTAAACCTGATGAGGCGGCTATTTTGGAGGGGATTGAGATATTGGCACAGGTCATCAAAGAATATTCGGATTCGGAACGCTCGGGCAATATTTACGTGCAACAGGGCAATTAAAATTCTTCAGAATAGTGTAGAATAATCCTCAATGAAGCTTCGTTCTTCCTTCGTCCCGCTGATTACCCGGGACGGCGGATGATTAAGAGGGAATAAGATATGAAATTGAGATCATCCTTTGTGTGTCAACAATGTGGTTACGAGACGCCGTCGTGGTACGGCAAGTGCCCATCGTGCGGCTCTTGGAACAGTCTCGTTGAGACTGTCCGCGAAGCACCAAGCTCCAAATCCCAAATCCAAAATAAATTCAAAACTCCAAGCACAAAACCACAAAAATTATCCGAAGTAAAACATATCGAAAAAAACCGCTTGAAGAGCGGGTACGGGGAGTTTGACCGGGTGGTAGGCGGGGGGATTGTGCCGGGCTCCGTGACCCTGCTTGCCGGCGACCCGGGGATCGGCAAGTCCACGCTTCTTCTTCATGTGTTGGCCAAAATCGGCGGCCTCTATGTTTCCGGCGAGGAGTCGGCAGAGCAGATCAAACTGCGAGCCAAGCGGCTGGGGATTGCGGGAGAGAACATCAGTATCCTTGCGGAAACGGGTGTTGAATCGATTATTGATGTCATTGCGAGGAGCCCCGCCAAAGGCGGGGCGACGCGGCAATCCTCAACAAAAACAGAGATTGCTTCGCCGTCGGAACGGACTCGCAATGACAAAGGACTCGTCATTGTTGATTCTATCCAAACCCTCTCCTCAGCCGACCTGGACGGCATGGCCGGTTCCGTCGGGCAAATCCGGCACTGTACGGAGCTCCTGATTGCCACGGCAAAATCCCAAGGGATTCCGGTTATCATCATCGGCCACGTGACCAAGGAAGGGGCGATTGCGGGTCCAAAAGTTTTGGAACACATGGTCGATACAGTACTTTATCTGGAAGGCGAGCGGTTTGCCAATGCCAGAATATTGCGGACATTAAAAAATCGCTTTGGAGCAGTGGAGGAGGTGGGGATCTTTGAAATGGGGGAGGGAGGACTAATGGAAGTAGCAAATCCCTCGGCGCTATTTTTGCAGGATCGGGTAAAAAATGTTGCCGGGTCGGTGGTGACCGTTATTATGGAAGGAACCCGGCCGATGCTGGTGGAAATCCAGGCCCTTGTCGTCCCCAGCCAGCTGGCGATGCCCCGGCGGGTGGCCAACGGCATCGACTACAACCGGCTGCAACTTTTGGTTGCCATTTTACAAAAACGCCTGGGGTTGCCCATTGGTACGTTTGATGTCTTTGTCAACGTCTCCGGCGGCATGAAGATCGAAGAGCCGGCGGAGGATTTGGCAGTGGCGATGGCCATCCTTTCCTCTTTCAAAAATAAGCCGCTTGATCCCAAGGCCGCAGTATTCGGCGAGTTGGGACTCTTGGGTGAGGTGCGGCGTGTGTCGGCCGAAGAGCGCCGGACAAAAGAGGCCAGGCGCCTGGGCTTTACCACCATCATTTCTCCTGCCACCGTCCGCAACCTCAAACAGGCCAGTGATCTGCTTGGTTAGCTACGGGAAACCCCCAAAAATGTAGTCAATTTGGTGACGACCGTCTCCATATTGACTACTTTCTACTGGTTGACTTAGACTACAGATATGGGAGAACGAAGAAGAACAAGACGGCTGAGTCGTGCAGCACTCCAGTTGACCGAAGGACTTTTTTCGCATGCCGTGGACCTGGCACTTTGGTCTGTTGCTTATTTTGCACACCTGAGCGTGACCCGATCGATGAGTCAGTTGTACCGTACGGAGATGGCCGCTGATCGGTTTTTGAGTCAGGTAAATTATGAAGTTATAAAAAATGCCCTCAATGCGGCACGAAAGAAAGGTTGGCTGGTAACGAAGAATCGACATGCGTTGCCGGAAATTACCCGTGAAGGGAAACGGAGGCTTGCATCCCTGATTCCTCACTACGATGATACGCGGATGTGGGATAGCCGAATGCATCTTATAACCTACGATATTCCGGAAAAACGACGGAGAGATCGCGGGTTGCTCCGTGAGTATTTACAGCGGATCGGCTGCGGGAGGCTTCAGGATTCCGTATGGATGACGCCGTACAATCCTATTGATACACTTCGCTCGTTCATTGAAGAGAAACAGTTGGGCGGTACGGTCATCGTGTCAGATATAGGCAAAGATGGGTCAATAGGAGAAGAAGATGTGCAGCTTATGGTCGTACGTACCTATGGATTGGAGCCGTTGAACGACCGGTATGAGGAGTGGTTGGCGGACGTGGGGGAACACGGAGTGGATCATTGGGCCGTGGTGCGGTACTTGTCAATTTTAGCCGACGATCCCCAGCTTCCGTTCCCCCTTTTGCCGTCGTGGTGGAAAGGGGAGAAGGCGTACCTTTCCGTGAAAAATCAACTCCTTTGAAAATGTAGTCAATCCAAAGACGACCGTCACTGTATTGACTACATCTTCTGGCGACGGAAAGACGTAAAGATCTCAAGCCGGGCACAAGCGCCCGGGGAGGGATCTTTTTTGTGGTACAATGGTGTTTCCATGGCGAAGAAATCATTAAAAAAGGCGGAAGAGCAGGTAAAGCCGGCAGAATCGGAGCCTAAGGCCGGACCGGTGGCCTTGGGAGCGGGGTTTACCCAGGCTTTGGCCCGGGAGATCGTCAAAAATCTGGTCACCATCGGCCAGTTTACGGCCCGGCCGTTTCAGCACCGCCAAAAGCCCAACGGAAAACCTTCGGAGTTTGGCCCCCAGCCTACCCTGGTAGACACGAGTGTCCTGATCGACGCGAGGATTTTACCCATCGTCAACAGCGGATTTTTTAGCGGCACGCTCCTTATTCCCCAGTTTATCTTAGGCGAAGTGCAGCACATCGCCGACAGCCCAGATCCCATCCGCCGCGCCAAAGGGAGACGCGGTTTGGACGTGGCCGGCAAGCTCAAAGGACAGAAGGCAAACCCGTCGGTCAAGACGCGCGTGACCAGCGATGACGTACCGGAGACCAGAGAAGCAGACCACAAGCTCATTGCTCTTGCCAAACGATGGAATCGGCAGCAGGTGCGGATTTTGACCGTAGACTTTAACCTGGCACAGCTGGCACGGGCCCAAGGCGTGAAAGTCCTTAATGTCAATGACTTGGCCCAGGCGCTTAAAGTGCCCCTCGTGCCCGGAGAGGAACTGACAATCAAAATCACCCACGCGGGCAAGGAACGCAACCAGGGCGTGGGGTATTTGCCGGACGGCACCATGGTGGTGGTAGACCAGGCAAACGCGAGTGTAGGGGAAGAGGTAGCCGCGATCGTGACCAAAATCCACCAGACCCCGGCCGGCCAGCTGTTCTTCGCGAGACTTAAGTAGCGGCCGGTCCTGTCGGCTACGATACGTGCTCCCTTACTTCGCAGTGCGCTGAGGTCGCTCGTCCAAATTCAGAAGTTTTTCAATCCATCCGTTCGCCTTCGGCGCGGCTGGCCCCTTCGGTGAAAAACTTGAATTTGTCCGAGCTCCCCGCGCTTTCCCCAACTTATCCACAATTTTTCTTCAAAGTTTTTTTGGATTGATAGGATAAGCTGAATGGTGATAAAAAAACTATAAGTCATTGTTTTTTTGGAAGGAAAAATCCTATGGGACTTGACAAGAGGTTTTCGGCGTGGTTGAATAAGCATGTGAACGTAAAGTCGCTACTGCAGGCGTTGGGTTTCCCCGGCAAAGCCGGGGTAAAGGGAGATAAGCGCGTATCGCCATTGGTGGCTGAGCGGCAGCGGTTTGAAGAAGAGGTGCGCGAGCAGTTTAAGAAGCTCAAGGAGAAGGGGTTGAGTATTCCGGTGTTTACGCTGTGATTTCGTTTGTCATCGCGAGACCGTTCTGACGGCGAAGCGATCTCTGTTTTGAGAGAGATTGCTTCGTCACTTCGTTCCTCGCAATGACAAAAGGGGTTAACCAAAAAAAAGCATCACTACCGCTAGCGTTGGGTTTGGGATTGCTACGAGTAGTAATGCCTTTTCGTGTCGGAATCGTTCCTATTGGGCAATAAAGAACGATACCTATCTGTCCACGTTAGCAAGCAATACACTTCTTGTCAAATAAAAAATCGAAGCTAACAAAATAAAGTTAGCGGATTTTGACGCCCCAATTGTATCTTCAGTTTTTTCTCATCATAAATTTTCCCGTCCGTATTTGACAATCTCAATACTTCAGCATACAATCTCACGGCAATCATCTTGTTGGCGATAATCGAACAGAAAAAGTGTACGGGGTAAACAGGGTTACGGCGTTAAAATCATGCGGTGAGTTGTGCTTTAGAATGGGGGATTGATAGTTGGCCCCACAAAAGCTTACTTCGCTTTGAGGCCTACGGCCACGCAAGCGAAGAGCGCTTAGCGGGGTAAAGCAGGCAAGAGAAACGTTAAGCCGCTGATAGGATTCTGTCTTGGGATGGGGAGTTGATAGTTGGGCAGGCTGTCAACTTCCCATTCTGGGAGAGAGTTTTTAAGCGGCTTTTACGTTTCTGTCAACCTCTGTGCTATCATTCCTTCATGAAGAAAAAAATCATTGTCGGTCTGGATTTTGACGGTGTAGTAGCGTACAGCCCGCTTCGCATTTTGCGTTTGCCCGTGGCACTTGCGAAGCGCCACCTCCTGGGCATCCGGGAAACGCATTTTTGGGTGCCGAAAACGCCGCTGGAGAAGAAGCTGTGGTCTTTGGCATTTTCCACGAGTGTATTTCCTGGCCGCGGGACGGCCTTGTTACGTCAACTTGCGAATGAAGGGATCATCGAGGCGCATCTGGTGACCGCGCGGTTTTCGTTCATGCAGAACAATCTTAATCAATGGCTCCATCGGCGGGGGATGCACAATGTGTTTTCCGGCATCATCCTCAATACCCGCGACGAGCAGCCGCATTTGTTTAAAGAGCGTATCATCAACGCAAAACGGTTTGACTATTTCATTGAAGACAACCTGGATATCGTGCGCTACCTCACCGGCCGCACCAAAACAAACGTATTCTGGATTTATAACATCCTGGATCACGCGACGTCCTACCCCTACAAATTTCCGTATTTGGAAAAAGCCCTTCGCGCAATCGTGCGCTCAGGGTAAACTATTGTCCGAAGCTATGAAGATCCTTTTTTCGGTCACGTACTACCACCCGTACGTTTCCGGCCTCACGATTTGCGCCGGACGGATTGCGAAGGGATTTGCCGACCTCGGCCATGATGTCACTGCGTTGGCTTTTCAGCATGATCCTCAATTACCCAAAGCCGAGAATATATCTGGCGTAAAAGTTAAACGGGTGGCGCCGCTCATAAGATTAAATAAGGGCTTTTTGTCGCTTGCCTGGTGGAGTGAGTCTTGGAAAAGCGTGGAGGAGTGTGATGCACTGGTTATTAATCTGCCGCAGGCGGAAGGCTGGATTCCGGCATTATTTGCGAAACTCCAACATAAACGAATCATCGCCATCTACCACTGTGAGGTTAACTTAGGTAATGAGTTTATAAATCAGGTGGTGCAGGTTATTTTGGAAATTGCCAACACCATTACGTTACTTCTTGCTGACGTAGTAGTTACTTACACTCAGGATTATGCAGATCACAGCCGACTATTAAAGTACGTTAAAGATAAAGTGGTTACACAGTATCCGCCGGTTGATTTGCCGGAGGTGAATTTGAAAGTAAAAAAGCGATTAGAAAAACAAATACGATCCAATCGGAGCGACATAATTATCGGTGTTGCAGCCAGACTTGCCAGAGAGAAGGGGATTGAGTATCTTTTGGAAGCAATGCCACTCCTTAAAAAGAAATTTTATCCGCCATCTGGCGGATCAAAATTTCAAATTATTGTAGCCGGTCCGCTGGATCCAGTGGGGGAGCTAGCATACAAAGTGAAAATCATGCAGTTAGTTGAGAAATACAAAGATAACGTTGTGTTTCTCGGCAGCTTAACTCAAGCGGAAATGAGCGCGTTTTATTCATTGCTCGACGTTCTGGTTTTGCCATCCGTTAATTCTACTGAAGCCTTTGGCTTAGTCCA
>JACREP010000101.1 GCA_016218185.1 Candidatus Gottesmanbacteria bacterium
ACGGGTATTAACTTATTTATATTGGTTTGACAACATTTTTCTTACGAAAAAGTTGCAAACCTGAGTTATTTGGGTATACACGCTATGGAGTTAATCATCGTTGAATCGCCGACCAAGGCCCGCACCCTTACCCGATTTTTGAAGGGCGACTATCGCGTAGAGGCCACCATGGGACATATCCGGGATTTGCCGAAAGCTGCCCTCGGCGTGGACGTGGAACATGATTTTACGCCGTCATACGTGATCCCGAAGCTCAAGCAGAAGCGGGTGGGTGAGCTAAAGGACATCGCCAAGAAGGCGGATGCCATTATCCTTGCTACTGACCCGGACCGCGAAGGGGAGGCGATTGCGTGGCACGTAGCGGAACTTTTGAGGCTTGACGGTAGAAGTAAGAAGTTAGATAAGGAAGCTAGAAAATCGAAGATGGAAAAGAATCAAACATCTACCAACAAACCTCAAGATCCAACTTCCAGTTTCCAGCGTCCATCATCATTTCAACGTATTGTCTTCCACGAAATCACTGAATCGGCGATTAAAGAAGCACTCCAAAACCCACGCGAGATTGACCGTAAACTTGTCGATGCCCAGCAGGCACGCCGGGTGCTGGACCGGCTCGTGGGGTATAGACTTTCTCCTTTGCTTTGGCAAAAACTTTCCAAACGCTGGCTTTCTGCCGGACGCGTGCAGTCCGTGGCAGTGCGGCTGATTGTGGAGCGTGAACGGGAAATTGCCAAGTTTACGAATGAGGAGTATTGGACGATTGAAGGCAAATTCAATCCAGGCGCCGCTGAGGTCGCCCCGATCAAATCGGGACTCACCGCGCCGCCCGTCATTGCACAATTGATTTCCAAAGACGGAGTTAAGTATGAAAAGACCTTAACGTTTGATCTGTTTGATGGCAAATACACGACGACGTCATCAGCTATCAGCGATCAGCCGTCAGCTGTCCGCATTGTTAAAGACTTAAAATCACCATTTACTGTCTCCGCAGTTGATAAGAAGGAAATTCGGCGAAGCCCTCCGCCGCCGTACACGACCAGTACGCTCCAACAGGATGCCGGGCGCAGATTGTATTTTTCCGCCAAAAGAACCATGCAGGTGGCACAGAAACTGTATGAGGAAGGGCTCATCACCTACCACCGAACCGATAGCGTAAACTTAGCCGAGAAGTTTTTGAGCGAGGTCCGGGTCTACATTGAAGCATCGTACGGAAAAGCGTACGTGCCGGAGGCCCCCCGGCGCTTCAAGACAAAATCAAAGGTTGCCCAGGAGGCGCATGAAGCCGTCCGTCCTACGGACGTAAATTTGTCTCATTTGTCCAATTTGGCAAATTTGGATATAAACCGGGATCACCTGCGACTCTACGAGCTCATTTGGAAGCGCGCGGTTGCCAGCCAGGCGGCTGAGGCGGTGTTTGACTCAACGACTATTTTGATCACGAGTACCAACGGGTACGAGTTCCAAGCGAACGGCTCGGTCGTGAAGTTTGAAGGATTTTTGAAAATTACGGGACACGAAAACGGAGAAGTCGTGGTGCCAGATATGGCAGTCGGGCAGGAGCTTTCCCTTGCAGAAACTACGCCGGAACAACATTTTACCAGCCCGCCGCCGCGCTATACAGAAGCAAGTCTCGTGCGTACGCTTGAGGAAAAAGACATCGGCCGGCCCAGTACCTATGCCCCGATCATTTCCACTATCCAGGAACGCCAATATGTGACGCGCGAAGAAAAAAAACTTATCCCGACCGAATTGGGCAATGCCGTGACGGATTTTCTTGTCCAGTATTTTCCCGATATTATGGATCTTCCCTTTACGGCAAAAATGGAAGGCAACCTCGATGCGATCGCAAACGGAGAAACGCCGTGGGTACCGGTGATTGCGGAGTTTTACGGACCGTTTGAGAAGCGATTGAACCAGACGTATGAGACAGCAGATAAAGTGAAAGTCGCCGAAGAAGTGATTGACGAGAAGTGTCCGGAGTGCGGTAATCCGCTCGTGATCCGGATGGGCCGATACGGCAAATTTGTGGCCTGCAGTACATTCCCCAAGTGCCGCTATACCCGACAATTTGCAGAAAAAATTGATATGAAATGTCCCCGGTGCGGGGGCGACATTGTGATAAAAAAAAGCCATCGGGGCAAAACATTTTACGGCTGCAGCAATTATCCGAAATGCACCTTTGCGGCGTGGAAGAAGGAAGATATAAAATAGCA
>JACREP010000105.1 GCA_016218185.1 Candidatus Gottesmanbacteria bacterium
AAAATACAAACATTGGATACCTCAAACGTACCGGAAACGTCGCAAGTGACCGGGTCGGAAAATGTTTTCCGGGACGATGAGGTGGATGCCGGACGCATACTCACGCAGGAAGAAGCACTTTCCAATGCAAAACGTACCCATAACGGCTTTTTTGTCGTAAAGTCTGTTTTTGAATGAACTATGTTATTAGACAAAACAATTGCGGAGCTTACTGCCGGGTTGCGAGGTAAACAATTTTCATCCGAAGAACTCGTCCTGGAATGTTACAGTGCTATCGAAAAACTCAATCCGAAGCTCAATGCGTTTATTACGATTGTCGACAAAAAAGAAGTGCTTGCTCAGGCAAAAGAGAAGGACAAGCAAGGAACCAGAGACAAGGGCGCGCTCTACGGCATACCGTTTGTCCTTAAGGATTCTTATGTAACCCGTGGTATCCGCACGACCGCAGCGTCAAAGGTTCTTGGTGATTATATACCTCAATATAACGCGACCGTCTATCAGAAATTGCTCGATAGCGGCGCAATTCTGTTAGGAAAAATGAACATGGACGCGTGGGGGCACGGCGGAAGCACGGAGAATACGGATTTCGGGCCGGCAAAAAATCCATGGGACACCACACGGGTTGCCGGAGGGTCAGGCGGCGGACCGGCAGTAGCCGTGGCCACCCGTATGGGAGCATTTGCCATAAGCGAAGATACCGGTGGCTCGATTCGCAATCCGGCTGCCTGGTGCGGTATAACAGGACTGAAAGTTACTTACGGTAGGGTGTCCCGCTACGGCTGCATAGCGTATGCTTCGTCGTTTGATACCGTCGGTCCGACGGCCAAAAGCGCAGAAGACTGTGCGTATGTACTGGAAGCCATTGCGGGTCGTGATCCGTATGATGCAACCAGTTCGCCCCGCGAAGTGCCGGTCTATTCAAAAACACTCAAGAAAGATATCCGAGGGTTGGTGATTGGTATGCCGAAAGAATTTTATTCCGAGGGGCTTGACGGGGAAATTAAACAGGCGATTGTCCAAGCAAGCAAGGTGTTGGAACAGGCAGGAGCCAAGATTAAAGAGATTTCCATGCCCCTGTTTGATTATGGTTTGGCGATCTATTATGTAATCGGTCCAAGCGAGACGAGTTCTAATCTTGGGCGATTTGACGGAATTCGCTATGGAAGCGGCCGGACGCGCTTTACCGAGGAAACGATGCGCAGAATTATGGTGGGAACGTACGGACTCTCGGCGGGCTACTATGATGCCTATTACCGCAGTGCTCAAAAAGGCCGTACGTTATTTATCCGTGAGTACGAAAAGGCGCTTTCCCAATGTGACATTCTCCTTATGCCCGTGATGCCCACGCCACCTACCAAAATCGGAGAGCTCGTCAGCGACCCACTTAAAAATTTGCTCGCAGATGTCTATACCACGTCGCAAAATCCGGTCGGCGTGCCGTCGCTAGCCATCCCGTGCGGGTTTACAAAAATCAACCTTCCGATCGGTATGCAACTGGTGGGAAAAATGTTTTCTGAATCGATATTACTCAACGTTGGATACCAGTATCAACAACTGACGGATTGGCATACGCGAAAACCCGTATGAAATACGAACCGATCATCGGACTGGAAGTGCACGTAGAACTTGCCACGATGAGCAAGATGTTTTGCGGATGCCCGGCTGACCACTTCGGCAAAAAACCAAACACCCAGACGTGCCCGGTATGCCTGGGATTGCCGGGAGCCCTACCGGTGCCCAACAAAAAAGCAGTCGAGTGGACGGTCCTTTTGGGACTTGCCCTTCATTGCTCAATTAATGAAGTGTCCAAGTTTGACAGGAAACATTACTTCTATCCGGATCTGCCAAAGGGGTACCAGATAAGCCAATATGATATGCCGCTTGCCAAAGATGGCAAGCTTAAGCTCAAAGCTCAAAGCTCAAAGCTCAAAATGGAAGAAAAAATAGTACGAATAAGAAGAGTGCATTTGGAAGAGGATACGGGAAAACTCATGCACGAGACCGTGAATGGGGAGCAAGTGACGCTTATTGATTTTAACCGCAGCGGTGTACCACTTGTTGAAATTGTGACCGAGCCGGATTTTCGGACTGTTGAGGATGTAGACATTTTTCTTAAAAAGCTTCAGCAAATTATACGATACCTCGGCATATCCGGGGCGGATATGGAAAAGGGGTCGATGCGGCTTGAACCATCGATCTCCATACAACGACAAAAAGAGTTGCGGTCGCAACCAGATTTGTATAAGTCAGGAGAAGAATTGCCCGCATATCGAGTAGAGTTGAAAAATATCAACTCTTTCCGTTTTGTCAGGAAAGCCCTTGAATATGAAATTGAACGGCAGACGGAAATGTTAGCACGAGGAGAAAAGCCAATCCAACAGACGCGCGGATGGAACGAAGGCAAAGGGGCTACCGTTGCCCAGCGGGAAAAGGAAGAAGCGCATGATTACCGCTACTTCCCGGAGCCGGATATACCGCCTATGCGCTTCGCGCAAATTCAAAGCTCAAAACTCAAAGCTCAAATTCCGGAATTGCCGGATGAGAAGAAACAACGGTTTATGACGGCCTATGGGCTTAATGAGTATGATGCCGACATGATTACGGAAACGCGGGAGAAGGCGGAATTCTTTGAAGAGTGCGTTAAAGTTGCGAGGGCACTGGAGACAGGAGACAAGAGACAAGAAATAACTCCGAAGACGATTGCGAATTGGCTGATCAACCGGAATATAAACATTGATGAAGTCTTACCGGCACAACTTATCGAGCGGATTATCAAAGCCACCCAGGTCGCGAGCGTCTCTGATGAAGAGCTGGAGAAAGTCATTAAACAAGTGCTTGCTGATAACCAAAAAGCAGTTCTAGATTACAAAAACGGCAAAGAGCAGGCGCTTATGTTCCTTGTAGGGCAGGCGATGAAAGCATCAAAAGGAAAAGTGTCCGCGGAAACGCTCAAGCAGCGGCTTAGAGCCGCCGTTTAAGGGCGACAAGAACAGGTGCAGGCA
>JACREP010000102.1 GCA_016218185.1 Candidatus Gottesmanbacteria bacterium
AACTATGCCTGCCACTGCCCAAGATATCCTTTCCGCTCTCGTTGCCGACAAGCGGCTGACCCGTGAACAGGCCGATACGGTCAATACCGAGGCCCTCGCCAGCGGAGAGGCGCTACAGGAGATCCTCATCCGCAAGCGGATGGTTTCTGAAGAAGACCTGGCCCGCGCCAGAGCGCAGGCGTTAGGCATCCCCTTTGTAGTCTTGGCAGGCAAGGCAATTTCTACTAACGCAGTTAATTTCATTCCCGAACCGGTGGCGCGCAGATACACGCTGGTTCCGTTCCAGTTTGATGAAGGGAAAAATGAGCTGTCGGTTGCGATGCTGGATCCGTTGGATTTTCAGGTGATTGAATTTTTGGAAAAGAAATCCGGAAAGCACATTGTGCCCTTCATGGCGTTCAAAGACGATATTTTGGCGGCAATTGAAGATACCTACACACAAAATTTGGGCGCTGACGTTTCGGCAGCTCTTGAAGAAGCCGCGCCGCTTGAGGTGAAAACGTACGAGGCGGGAAAGCTGGGTGAAGTCATCCGGGAAGCTCCTATCGCCCAGATCGTTTCTGCCATCCTTGAACAGGCCATCCGCATACGGGCGTCCGACGTACATATTGAGTCTCAAATGGGTGACACGCGCGTACGGTACCGCGTGGACGGGATTCTTCAGGAGCGGCTTGGGCTCCCCCGCCGGCTTCACGAATCGGTGGTGTCGCGCATAAAAATTTTGGCAAATATGAAAATAGACGAGAAGCGCATCCCCCAGGACGGCCGGTTTAACTTTAAAATGGGTGACCAGGAAGTGGATTTGCGCGTTTCCACACTTCCGACGGTGCACGGGGAAAAGATTGTCATGCGGCTTCTTAAAAAATCCGGCGGCATTCCCACCTTGCCGGAGTTAGGACTTCGGGGACTGGCGCTCAAAAACTTAGAGACCAGTATTTTGCGGCCCCACGGCATTATCTTGGTCACCGGTCCCACCGGCAGCGGCAAAACCACGACGCTCTACGCCGTATTGGCAAAGCTCAACACCACGCGGGTGAACATCATGACACTGGAGGACCCGGTGGAGTACGAGATTGCAGGAGTCAATCAGGTGCAGATCAATCCCCAAGCGGGTCTCACGTTTGCCACGGGATTGCGGTCGTTCTTGCGTCAGGACCCCAATATCATTTTGGTCGGAGAAATCCGCGATACCGAAACGACCGATTTGGCCATACAGGCAGCGCTTACGGGGCACCTTGTGTTTTCGACTCTGCATACCAACAACGCCTCGGGGGCTATCCCCAGGCTTTTGGATTTGGGTGCGGAGCCGTTTTTGGTGGCTTCGGCACTCAACGCCGTAGTAGGACAGCGCATTGCGCGAAAAGTCTGTCCGACGTGCAAAGAAGAGTATGAGCCGGATGAGCCGGTCAAAAAAGATATACAGGCAGTGCTTGGCGACCTTCTTGCGAAAGATAAACCCATCAAGCTATACCGAGGAAAGGCGACGCCGGAGGGCCACGAGGTATGTGCGACATGCGGCGGCACGGGGTATATGGGTCGGATTGGTATTTTTGAGGTATTCCCTGTGTCGGAAGGAGTAAGTAAACTGGTGTTGACCAGGGCGCCCATGCGGGACATTGAAAAACAAGCGGTTGATGAAGGGATGATCTCGATGAAGCAGGACGGATATATGAAGGCGCTGGAAGGCGTCACAACACTTGAGGAAGTATTGCGCGTGGCGCAAGACTAACAAATTGACAAAGTAACAATGCAACAAAGTAACAATTGATACATTTTGTCAATTTGTCAATTTTGTTACTTTGTTACCAGTTATCTTATGGATATCCAACAACTTTTTGCAGAAACTGCCCGGCTGGAGGCATCAGACCTCCATTTACTTGCAGGATTCCCACCGATGCTTCGGGTTGCGGGCAAACTCGGGCCGATCAGTAATACGTCTCCCCTTGTGCGAGAGGACGTGGAACAGCTGGTGATGCCTACACTCTCACCCCAACAGAAAGAGCTTTTCGCCACCAACCATGAGATTGATTATTCGGTGGCTACATCTGTGGGCAGATTCCGGGCCAACGTGTACTACCAGAAGGGCATGGTGGCGGCAGCATTCCGGCTCATACCTGCAAAAATAAAAACAATAGACGAATTAGGACTTCCGGCGATCTGCAAAGAGTTTGTGAAACTGCGCCAGGGATTAGTGCTGGTGACCGGCCCGACGGGACACGGAAAGTCCACCACGCTGGCCGCGATGATACACAGCATTAATCAGACAAAAGCAGTGCACATCGTGACCATCGAAGACCCGATCGAATATGTATACCCGGCAGGGCTTTCCATTATCTCGCAGCGCGAGATGCATCACGACACGCTCTCATGGACCGTTGCGCTTCGGAGCGTCCTTCGTGAAGATCCGGATGTGGTATTGGTCGGTGAGATGCGCGACTTTGATACCATACAAGCAGCCCTTACGGTTGCCGAAACAGGTCACTTGGTATTTGCGACACTCCATACCAATTCTGCTGCCCAGACGATGGATCGGATCGTGGACGTATTTCCGGAAAATCAGCAGCCCCAGGTGCGATTGCAATTATCTTCAGTTATTGAGGGGGTATTGTCTCAGCGGTTGGTTCCGGCTGTTTCCGGAGGAAGGGTAGCGGTGGCAGAAGTGCTGACCGGGACTCCTGCTGTGCGCAATACCATCCGCGAGGGCAAGTCGCATCTATTAGACAATGTGATACAAACATCGGCGGAATTGGGCATGATGACTCTGGAAACCTCACTTGCTGCTGCGGTAAAAGCGGGGAAAGTGAGCGTCGAGGTTGCCACTTCCTACGCTAACCGGCCGGAAGAGTTGGGAAGACTGTTAAAATACTAGCTGCATTTGTCATCGCGAGCCCGAAGGGCGTGGCGATCTCGTTTTTTAAGAGATTGCTTCGCTTCGCTCGCAATGACACGTTGAACTATGCCTTCTTATTCCTATAAAGCGCGCGATCCAGTGGGTAAGTCCGTAACCGGACTGGTTGAGGCGCCGGGTACTTCTCAGGCCACTAAACTCCTTCGGGATAAACAGCTGTTTGTTGTTTCACTTACCGAAATGAAGGAGAAAATCATTGCCTCAATGGTTGCGCGATTTAAGCGTGTGGGGTTTGCAGACATCGTAAACTTTACCCGGCAGCTTTCTACCATGATTGTTGCAGGATTATCCCTGCCGGAGTCTCTCACCATTCTTCGTACCCAGACGGCCAATCCGGCGTTTGGGAGAGTACTTCTGGATATCGAGCATCAGATCGTGGGCGGAGGCAACCTGGGGGATTCTTTGGCTAAGTACCCGTCATATTTTTCTCCCATTTACGTGGCGCTCATCCGTGCGGGTGAATCATCCGGAACACTGGATAAAGTGCTCGCGCGGTTGGCAGAAACACTGGAGGACCAGCGGGAATTCAGGAGCAAAGTGGCCGGCGCCATGATTTACCCCATCATCATCGTCATAGCCATGGTCGTGGTGGTGATGATTATGATGACTGTAGTAATCCCCAAGCTCACTGACCTGTACCGCGATTTCGGCGTCACGCTTCCCGTTTCTACTCAGATTCTGATTTCTATCTCTACATTTTTTGTCCGGTTTTGGTGGCTGGTGATCGCTCTGGGGGTGGGGGGATTTGTGTTTTTTGGCAAGTGGCGTAAAACTCCGCTGGGACAGCGGATAGTGGATACGATTAGCCTTCGCATCCCGCTGTTCGGAGAGCTCCAGAAAAAAGTGATCCTCGTGGATTTTACCCGGACGCTCGGCATGCTTATTTCCGCAGGAATTCATATTCTGGAAGGGTTACAAATTCTGCGGGATTCGCTGGGTAACGTGTTGTTTCGCGATGCAATCACGGAAATCTCCCAGAAAGTGGAAAAGGGATTTCCCCTGGGAGACACCTTCGGGCAGTACGCGGTGTTTCCGCCGATTGTGTCCCAGATGATGCGGGTGGGCGAAGAAACCGGCAAGCTCGACGATACGCTTTCCAAACTTTCACGCTACTTTGAGACCGAGTCGGATCATATGGTAAAAGGGTTAACGACGGCAATTGAGCCGATTATAATGGTCGTTTTGGGCGTCGGCGTGGGGTTCATTGTGATATCGGTGATCACGCCCATTTACAATTTAACCAGTCAGTTCAAGTGACTCTTGACAAGTGTTTTTGATATATGTTACACCGATAATAGAGAAATAATTTCTCAGGTATCATGAGAGTAAAATTTTCTACTGCCGGGTTTACACTCATAGAACTTTTGATCGTTATTGCGCTTCTGGGCTCATTGGCCGTAGGTCTTTTGGCAACGATTGATCCGTTTGAACAGCTCAAAAAAGGCCGGGACACGTCGCTTCGCAACACCACCGCAGAATTTTACAATGCCAACCTGCGCTATTATGCTACCAAGGCACAGTTTCCGTGGGGTACCAGCAGCACGTTTACGGCGGGAATAAATACTATGGGAAGTTACGTGACGGATCTTATTAATGCAGGAGAACTCAAAAATCGGTTTATGGATCTTGCGGGTACAGGGAATTTGGCAAAAATTTTCGTAACCTCGACAGCCGCTGAAAACATCGCTGTCTGCTTCAAACCTGAATCGAAGTCGTTTCAACTTGATCCAAATACCGTCTACAGCACCGATGGTGCTACTTCGGGAATAGCCAGCTGCAAATCGCAAACCGGTGGGACCGCAGACTGCTATTACTGTGTCCAGTAAACGCGGAACTGACGCGGAATATAAAGAGACCCCGTCGTATCTGATACAATAGCAGCATGCTGCTTGTTGGGATTGCAAGTTTTCTCCTCTTTCTTTTTTTCCAGGCGACGGGTATCTACGGTGGCGACAGCGGGGACTTGGTGGCGGCTGCAGCGACATTCGGTGTCCCCCACCCGCCCGGCTACCCGCTCTATACGTTTCTTGGATGGTTATTGTCTGGCCTTCCCCCTGTCACACCCGCTTGGCGCGTTGGACTTCTCTCCTCTTTGCCCCATGCCGTCACAGTGGCGTTGGTCTATTGGTTAGTGAAACAGCTGACAAAGCAGCGGGCAGCGGGCTTGTTTGCCGCACTTTCCCTTGTGGGAAATTACCTTTTTTTCCTCTACAGCGTGACGCCCGAAGTCTTTGCGCTGTTTGATTTGTTTGTGATTGGCCTTACCGTACTTCTTTTTCAGTGGAGACAGACAAGGGATATCCGATATCTCTATGCTGCAGGCTTTATTTTTGGACTGTCATTAACCCATCACCACGTGATCCTCTTTTTCGTTCCCGCGCTTATATATTTGCTTTACAAGGTCTCACCTTTAAAGGTTAGCCTCAAACGTTCGATTTACAAGGTGAGACCTTTAAAGGTGTTGGGTTGTTTCCTTATCGGATTACTTCCATACTTTTATCTCCCGGTTGCCGGGAGCGGCTCATCGATTATCAATTGGAACAAGCCGGATACGCTCAATAATTTTTTGCGACTGGTTACGCGGGCGGACTACGGCACATTTGTGTCGGGCGGGTTTTATGGGACACTGGTGTCCCAACGCGTAGTGCAACTGAAGGCATACGCTCAATTTCTTCTTCTGGATCTGACTCCCGTGGGTATTGCCCTTGTCTTGGTTGGGTTGTGGCGGTTGTGGAAAGACCATCGGCACGTGTTTTGGTTTATTGCCATTGCCTTTGTGAGTATGGGGCCGGTGTTTTTCTTTTATGCGAGTTTTCCTCTGGTCAACCGCTTTACCCTGGGCACCTATGAACGATTTTTGCTTCCCTCCTACATGTTTTTTGCTCTGGTCATCGGCGTCGGCTTTTGGCACATCATAGAGAGAGCCGGTGTGATTGCCGGGCGAATCGGGTCACGGATGCCGCTTCTCTGGATGGGAGCAATAGGCGTTGTTGTAAGTCTCTATCCGGTGAGTATGCTTGGGATTACGGTTTGGCGTTTTTGGGGGCTTTCCCGCGATCGCACGGCTGACAACCTCGGTCGCGATATCCTCGCAAGCGTGAAACCCAACAGTCTTTTGTTTTTGCAGCGGGATACTCCGCTTTTTACGACGCAGTATGTGCGATACGGATTGGGAGTGCGGCCGGATGTCGTTGCCATCCACACGTCACGGCTTGCAACTCCTGATTACCCTAAGGTACTTGCCCGCGCGTTTCCCCAGCTTTCCATTCCTGCAAAAGCCGGCACCACATTTGCGGTGGAGTTAGCGAAAGCAAACCGCGCACGCTTCCCTATCGCCACGAACGTGCCGTTTCCTGTGGAAGAGGGGTGGCTGTGGGTGCCGCAGGGACTTGTCTACCAATTGGTGCCAAAGGATCAAGTGCCATCGGTAGATGCATTGATGGAGCAAAATGAAAAGATGTGGATGACGTACCATGACCCGAGGGCCGGAATACTTAGTCGGTACAATCACCTCATGCTCTCCGACGTGCCGGATGTCTATGCGGGTGCCCGGTTTGAGTTAGGAAAGACCCTGCTTCGTGCCGGCAGTACAGACCGTGCCCGGGAACAATTTGAAAAAGCAATTGCGCTGGGAGGAGATACCCAAACGGCAGATGCATATACGTTTTTAGGGCTGTCTTACCTATTTGTCAGGAATTGTGAGGCAGCGTTGGCTGCATTTGCCCGCGCGCGCGAGGCGAGTATCATTCCCGACGACTCGCTTTTGTTATATGAAGGGGTGACCTACCGTGATTGTGTGGGTGATGCCGTACGCGCCAAGGAGCTCCTTGACGCGTACGAAACGGTGAGGAAAAAAGCGGAAACGCCGTTGCCAACACAGTGAGGAAGAGCGATACCAGACTTACGACAAGTCCCAACAAAAAGCGGGAGGGAGTAAAGCGAAGAGTTACCTGTTGACTTCCCGGCGGAACAACGACGCCTATGTACCGGATGTTAACCGGTAGCACAGGCGTGTTCCTTCCGTCTACCGAAGCCTGCCAGCCGGGATAGTAGGTTTCGCTGATAACAAGAAGTCCGGGTACGTTGATACCCGTAAGCGATAGACGGAACCAACCATCCTGTTTTTTTGTGATGGTTACCGCTGCGCTCTCCGATGGCTTGGGTAGATCGAGATTTTGTTCGATCAGTGCGTCCCGTCCCGGCACAAACTCCAAACGGCGGATGTTCGCTACCGCCTCTTCAACCGTTGTTGCGAAGACCGCAGAGGTTGCCAGGTACGCGGGAGCGACCGCATCCGGATTTTGGTACGCCGTGATGGAGAATTGACCATCACTGACGGTTGTCTTCGGCACAAGTCCGGATTGGGTAAGCGGAAGCGTACTGACAACTGTGCCAACACCGAGCAGATCCAGAAGTTTTTTCCCTTGGGCGCTGATCGTTGCTGCGGTATCCGTGACGGAGATCTCGCGATCCAACAGCATATCAAAGATTCCCGTCCTGGCAAGGCTTCTCCCTGTGTAATCGTTACTGTGGGGTACACCCCAGAGCAATGTTTTGTCGGGAGTGAGGGTATTTTTCAACATTTCGTAGGGCTTCATGGTTTGCCATCCCTCGGAAAGAAATATTTTATTATGACTTGCTTCCGCACCGATGGAAAATATTCGATTGCCTTTGGGGATGTTATTGAGGATCGGAGGTGGGGAAAGCCACTGTTTTGCAGAATCGGCGGCATGATAGGGAAACCACGTGCTCAACAACTGAAACGTATTGAATATAACAAGAATTACCAAAATGACCCGGAGGCCGCGGCGCGTCGCCGCAGAATGCCAGAGTGTGTGCATGGCGGCGCTTCCGGCCGTTACGAGGCAGAAGGCAAACACCCAAATAAACCGTGAAGGAACGCGGAAAAGAGTAAACGGCCAGAAGGAATGGATCAAATAGATCGGTGAGTATTTGCCCAACATTAAAAAAAATGAACTCCCCATTATTATCCAAAGGAATCGTGTAGGGTTTTGGTGTTGGGGGAAAGCTTGTTTTTTTATGAACAAACCGAGGATAAGAAGGAATAATGGAATAAGTCCGACGTAGGCAGTGTTTTCCCAAAAAATACTGCCGTCAAAAGCAGTGAAGTGCGGGTAGGTGCCCATCGCGGGATTACCAAGGAAGAAGGGGTTAAGGAGCGTTACGAGGTGCTTCCATGGGTAGGAGAAATACGTGGTTTGTTCCGGTGAAAACCCGCGGGCGACCGTGAGGTTTTGAAGGTACTCGAAGGTAGGCAGGAGTTGCACCGCAGCGATGCCTAAAGCCGCAATACCACCGAGAACGAGTCGGAGGAATCCCGACAGCCGATGTTTCAGAAATTTTCCGTACCACAGGGCGATGGCGAGGACCAGAAGCATCGTAATAAATGAGGTCTGAGGAAAACCGGCAAAAATTTGCTGGGAGACAAGAAACGCAAAGAGGGCGATAAACCACACGCGATGAGTCTCTAGAACTCGTACGGTTACGGCGGCGATGAGCGGCAACAAGCTGAAGCTCTGGATGAGGCTTATGTGCGTGAGTTGCGGTATCACGACTCCAGAAAAGGCAAACGTGAGCGCGCCAAATAAAGACGGAAACCGGGTCATGCCCATCACCCGAAGCCACGCATACATCCCCCACCCTATGGTTACCACGGCAAGAACAAGGGAAGTATTATATGCCGTTACCGGATCCAGGAATTTATACAGGACGAGGTTAGGGGCAAATATGGCGCCGACTCCGGCGTTGGCAAATAACGGAAATCCACCGCGCCAGCCGGAGAGCCAAAACGGAAACGTGTTTTGATGAAG
>JACREP010000005.1 GCA_016218185.1 Candidatus Gottesmanbacteria bacterium
AAATTCTTCAGAAAAATATAAAAAAGAACAAATTACCTCGAGTAAAAATTTTTAATTTTGCATTGTCTAACAAGGTCGGTGAAACTAGCCTTCATGTGAGTTTCGAAGAAAATAATCCGTGGACTTGGGGAGATACAATTATCTATAACATGTGGGGAGATGAGGACAATGACAAAAAAGTTACAGTTAAGACCGTTTTACTATCAAATTACATTACTAAACCAGTTGACTTGCTAAAAATGGACATTGAAGGCTCTGAGCAAATGGTTTTAGAAGAGATTGAACATAAGCTTTCTTTTATTAGAGAAATAGTTATGGAGTATCACGGAACAAGAACAAGTATTAATGTTAACAACTTTTTAGTTATAAGGAGTGTCTTGGAAAGAAATGGATTTATAGTAAAGTCATATACCAAAGATTTAAAGTTTGCGTTTCCAAATTTTGTTGCAAACTTAAGGAAGACGTCATCTGTTTTTACAATAAAAGCTTTAAGAAGTTAATTTTCTCTGTCTGTAGCAGAGTTTCGAGCCGAATTTTTCGGAGGCGCGGCGCCAGTTTACCCTGAGCGAAGCCGAAGGGCATCCGTCGCGCCGGAGTTGCGAGCCGAGCGAAGCGGGGCGACTGTGCCCGACCGTAGCTTTAGCGAAGGCGGGCTCATACAAAGGTGATTCTAACTCGACCAACAAAATTTTTCTCTCTAGAGCGTTAGAGCGATGAATTCGAGGTTCAACCTCGGATATACTGGGATTTATCGCAAAAATACACTAGCTATGGCGTCTGACTATAGCGTCTATTATTTTGTTTCCCCTGTGTTGATTTTATATGGATTTATCAAAAAATCTCAAAAAACGCCCCTACGAGAACTACAAACCGCATTGACGCGATATCGCCAATGGAAAGCAAATAATCCGTTTGACAAATGATATCTTATATGATATCATTTTACCGTATGAAAAATAATCTTCTCTATACATTTGAAGAGGATTTGGCAAAACGGTTGAAAAATCCTGCGTTTCGAAAAGTATGGGAGGATTCAGAGCCGGAGTATTTATTGGCAAAACAGCTCATAGAAAAGCGCCTCCAAAAGAAATTGTCGCAACGGGCCCTGGCAAAAAAACTTCATACTACGCAGGCGGTCATATCAAGACTAGAAACGATGCAAGCAAATCCTTCTCTAAACCTGTTGAAGCGTATCGCTGTTGTATTTGATACAAAACTCACTCTTCGTTTTCATTAATACTACTCGCACGTTTTCGCTTTGGTAAATCCGGCTTGATCCGCGCGCGTCATATTCCCAGTATAGCGCAATAAAGATTTTGGTATACTACGAGAGATATGACTGAAACCCATTTGGCAATATTTCGCGGCAGAAAAATACGCCGCACCATTTATCAAAAGGAATGGTGGTTCGTGGTGAACGATATTATAGAGGCATTGGCAGATTCTCGGGATCCAGCGCAATATTTTAAGCGGCTCAAGGAAAGAGATGAGGAGCTCGCAAAATTGACGGATACAGGGGGGGTACAATTTGTACCACCCCTTATGCTGGATGTTAAAACTCCGGGGGGAGTGCAAAAGGCGTATTGTTGGCATACCGAGGGCATTTTTCGTCTCATCCAATCTATGCCCTCTCCCAAGGCCGAGCCCTTCAAACGCTGGTTGGCCAAAGTCGGCTATGAGCGAATACAGGAAATAGAGAATCCCGAACTGGCAACCAAGCGCACCAGACTGCTCTATAAGCTCAAAGGCTATTCTGAAGATTGGATTGAAAAGCGTATGCGCGGGATTGCCATCCGCGAGGAGCTGACCGATGAATGGAAAAATCGGGATGTGGGTGGCGATTTGGAGTATGCGATTCTTACCGCGGAAATCTCCAAAGCAACATTTGGCATGACACCGTCGGAATATAAGAAATTCAAAGGATTGGCGAGGGAAAACCTCCGCGACCACATGGATGATTTGGAACTCATTTTTACCATGTTGGGAGAGGCATCTACGACGCGCATTACCAAAGCAAGAAACGCACGGGGATTTCCTGAAAATAAACATGTAGCACGTCAGGGCGGTAGGATTGCGGGCAATGCGCGGCGGGAGCTGGAAAAAAAATCAGGACAAAAAGTAACGACGCGGCGCAACTATCTGAAAGTTCCTCAAAATCCTAAACTTAGGATAGGCAAACAGTGACCATGGATACGACGGTGTATGAAAAGCTTGTGAATGCGGGAATTCGGTTTATCTCGTACCGGCCGAGGAGTGAAAAAGAAATCCGGGATTTTCTCAAAAAGAAACTGAATAGATGGAAAGTCTTCGGCGGAACGGTTGCTGACAAGGTCATTGCCCGGCTCACAGAACTGGATTACGTGGACGATGCCAAATTTGCCGCATGGTGGGTAGAGCAGCGGCAGACGTTCCGGCCCAAAGGCATACGCCTCATAAAACAAGAGTTACGTGCAAAGGGGATAGGAATGGATATTGCGGAAGAATTGATGCAAGATCTAAGTAGTCAATCCAGTGACGGTCGTAGTCAAATTGACTACAGAGAGAAAGAATTGGCCAGCAACGCGGTGCGGAAAAAGCTTGATCTATGGCAAAAACTACCTTCTTTGGTTAAGAAAAAAAGAATATACGATTTCTTATCCCGACGCGGATTTGCTGCCGATACGATCGGTAGCATCATTGACGAGCTGATGCAAAAAGAGTAAAATACAGGGAGTAACGGATTGAAGGTGAGTATTGCATTTTTTGTAGGAGTATGAATACCCATAACCATAGTTCTTCTCCTACGATACCCTCATAAAGACGGGATTTTTTTGCTGCACCCCTTCATTCCGCAAGCTTTTTCCCAAGGAGGTCATATGTTTGATGTAATCAAAACGTTATCCGGACTCGTACAGGCGAAAAAAAGTCAGACGGGCAAGACGGTCACGGCGGCAAAACCCCCCGCTGGGCGCGAGCCGCAAAAACCCGCCGAGCCCAGGCACGTCGATACCCAAGCCACGCTCAGAGTCGCCGAAGCACAGGCTATAGAGCTGATTGTCGAGGCCAAAGATCAGGCGTTCCGCATACGGCGCGAGGCAGAGGAGGAGGTGCGGCGAAAAACCGGCGAAGTCGAACGAAGAGAAGGATTGGTGCAGGATCGGGAACGACGGTTGGAAGAGAGTGAACAGCGCATCCGCAAACAACTCGAAGAAGTTGAAGGGCTGCACAAGCAGGCGCTGGAAAAATTACAACATATCAGCCACATGACCACGGATGAGGCAAAGACCTCGATGCTTGGTCAACTTCGTGAAGATCTGAAAGAAGACATGGCAAAAATGATGCGCGAAGAGCAGACGCAAGCGCAGGAGGAAGCGGAAATCAAAGCAAAGGAAATTCTGGTTGATGCCATGCGTCACGGTGCCACGGAATATGTGCCGGAGTACACCGTATCCATTATCAAAATTACCGATGAGGATATGAAAGGCCGCATCATAGGGAAAGAGGGCAGAAACATCCGTGCGTTTGAAACAGCTACCGGTGTGGATGTGGATTTGGATGAAGAGGGAGTCATCCGGCTGTCGTGTTTTGACCCGGTGCGCCGGGAAATTGCCCGGGTGGCGCTCGAGCGGCTCCTTCGGGATGGCCGCGTGCAGCCGGGCAGAATTGAAGAAATTATCGAGCAGGTCAAAAAAGAAATCGAGCGCATCATGTTTGAAGAAGGACAGAAGTTGTGTCATGCCATAGGGGTGTACAACTTGCCTGCGCCGTTGGTTGCGCTTTTGGGTCGATTTAAATACCGATTTTCTTACGGGCAAAACATGATTGCCCATACGCTGGAGGAAACCAAAATCGGCATCGCCCTTGCCCAGGAAGTGGGAGCAGATGTGAACGTGGTACGGTTGGGGTGTCTCCTTCATGACATCGGAAAAATTATAACGGACAAAGAAGGAAGTCATGTCGATTTGGGTGTTGAGATGCTGAAAAAATACGGCATACCCCAAAAGGTTATTGACTGCGTCGCACAGCATCATGAGGACACACCGTTTACTTCGATCGAATCAACGCTCGTGTACATCGCCGATGCCATATCTGGCAGCCGTCCGGGTGCGCGGTATGAAAATTATGAAGAATACATCAAACGCCTGACGGACCTGGAGGCTATTGCCAAAGTACACAAGGGAGTGACAGAAGCATTTGCGTTTCAGGCAGGCCGCGAGATCCGAGTGGTAGTGGATCCGGGAGAGGTAGATGATGCCACGGCAACGCTTATGGCACGCGAGATAAAGAAGGAAGTAGAAGAAAAGCTCACCTTTCCGGGGCAGATTAAAATTTCCGTAATCCGGGAACTGCGCGCCACAGAAATTGCAAAATAATTTTTGATATCTTGACAGAACGGGCTAAATTCTTTACAGTGCCTCTTGGAGATCGTTAGGGCAATCCCCTAAAAATTTTTTCTTGTTCTATCCTTCTGCCCGGAGGAGGTGAAACAAAATCATGACCAAAGCAGATTTAGTCGAAGTGGTTGCCAAAAAAGCAAGCTTAACTGCAAAAGCATCACGCGAAGCAGTGGCAGCAGTATTCGGGTCTATCACTGATGCGCTTAAGAAAGGCGACAAGGTAGTGGTGACGGGGTTCGGTACATTTATGGTCCGATCCCGCAAGTCCCGCACCGGTAGAAACCCGCAGACCGGCGCACCGATCAACATCCCGGCCCGAAAGACGCCAGGATTCACCGCCGGAAAGGCGCTGAAGAAAGTTGTCCGGTAAATCGTTATTGGACAACCGAGAAGAGGAGCCCTCGACAGCACGTCGGGGTTCCTTTTTTGATATACTCATGGAAGGTATGGTCATCTCTGTTTCCCATTTGTCCAAATATTATAAGGTGCATAAAAAAGAACCTGGTTTTTTGGGTTCGATGCGGTCATTGGTTCATCGGCAGTATGAAACGGTTAAGGCAGTGGACGATGTTTCATTTGTTATCGACGAGGGAGAGTTAGTGGGATTTATCGGACCCAACGGTGCCGGCAAGACCACGACGCTTAAATGCCTGTCGGGCTTGTTGTATCCTACCGCCGGCCGCGTGAGTGTCCTTGATTTTACGCCGTTTGACCGGAAAACCGCATTTCTTAAGCAAATCGCCCTGGTCATGGGTCAGAAAAACCAACTCTGGTGGGATTTGCCGGCAATGGAGACATTTCTTCTCAATAAAGAAATATATGAAATTCCCGATGATGTATATAAAAAAGCACTCAGTGAACTCGTTGATCTATTGGAAGTAGAACAGATACTCAAGGTACAAGTGCGCAAACTGTCTCTCGGAGAGCGTATGAAAATGGAGCTTATTGCGGCGCTTATCCATGCTCCAAAAGTACTGTTTTTGGATGAGCCGACCATAGGACTTGATGTGGTGATGCAGAAGAAGATGCGAGATTTTATCCGCGCGTACAATGAGTTGCACCGGTCTACCATTCTTCTGACCTCTCACTACATGGAAGACGTGCGACAGCTGGCAAAGCGGGTGATTATCATCGATCACGGAGAAATTTTATACGATGGCAAGTTAGATCAGTTGGTAAAAAAGTTTGCCAAGTATAAAGTGTTGTCGGTAATTTTAGAGACGTATGTGCCCCCGGATAAGCTCAAAGAAATAGGAGAACTTACCGATTACGATTTTCCGCGCGCGGTCATCCGCGTGCCGCGAAGCGCGTCCAACGTGGCGGCTGCACAAATCCTTCAGAAGTTTCCGGTCGATGACCTTAACATCGAAGAGCCGGATATCGAAGATATTATAAGGGATGTGTTCAGTCAGGGAAAATGAAAACGTATTTTCAGATCATCAAAAACACGTGGGCCGAGATGATGATGTACCGGCTCAACTTTGTCCTCTGGCGCGTGCGGTGGGTGGTGCAGCGGCTGGTCGTATATTTTTTGTGGTGGGCAATATTTGCCAATCGACAGGAGATCTTCGGCTACAGCCAGTCCATGATATTAACCTATGTGTTGTTGGGCAGCATCGTCGGGACGTTTGTTTTGGGTACCACGACCATGGACATCGGCGGGGTCATCAACCAGGGAAATCTTTCTAATTTTCTCATCCGTCCTGTGGATTTTTTCCGTTACTATCTGGCACGGGATATCGGAGATAAACTGTTAAACGTTGTATTTGCGGTTGTTGAAATTGCCATTCTGGTTCTTCTTCTTCGTCCGCCGGTGTTTGTTGAGAGCAATATATGGTATATCCTTCTGTCGGTTGTTGCCGTTGGTATCGGCGCGTTACTTTATTTTTTCTTCAGTTTACTGCTTGGGTTTTTCGGATTTTGGTCTTCCGACGTCTGGTCGCCGCGGTTTTTGTCGATGGTCATTATGGAGTTTTTCGCCGGAGGGCTGTTTCCCTTGGATATTTTGCCCAAGCCGCTGTTTGCGTTTGCCCGCAGTCTGCCGTTTTTTTACTTCATTTATTTTCCGATCAAAGTATATCTGGGACAGTTGTCTGTCATATCCGTAGTGCAGGGGCTTGCCACCGGACTGGTTTGGGTGGGAGGGTTATGGTATATCGCAGTTCTGGTATGGAAAAAAGGATTGCGGGTTTACACGGCAGAAGGGAAATAGGAGCTATGAGAACACTTTTCAAGTACAGTTCATTGTGGTGGCTTCTGACGGTCAACTCGTTTCAAATAGTGCTGACTTCGCGGACCAGCGCCACTCTGTTTGTGATAGCAAAGCTTCTCCGTTTTGTGTTTTTTGCTGTATTTTTGTTTGCGCTTTTTGCTGGTACGCAGGTGATTGCGAATTATTCGCTCCTGCAGGCGGTCATCTTTTATCTGACATTTAACCTGATCGACACGGCCACGCAGTTGTTTTTTCGCGAGGTGTACCGTTTTCGGCAGCAGGTTGTCTCGGGCGATTTTGATCTGGTACTCGTCAAGCCTTCCAGCCCGTTATTCAGGGCTCTTGCCGGCGGGGCGGACCCTCTGGATCTTATTATGCTTATTCCGTACGTGAGTAGCCTTGTGTATGCCGTGAGCCGACTTGGTTCGCTTCATATCACAACCGTGGGGTTATACATTCTTCTTTTGATGAACGGATTTTTCATTGCTACCGGTTTTCATATACTGGTTCTGGCTCTTGCGGTCGCCACGACAGAAATAGACCATGCCATTATGATCTATCGGGATATCACGAGCATGGCGCGTCTTCCGGTAGATATTTACCGCGAGCCGCTGCGGAGTTTTATCACATTTGTCGTTCCGGTAGGTGTCATGATGACGTTTCCGGCAAAGGCGCTTTTTGGTTTGCTTACACCTACGGCTGTTATTGTTTCCTTTTTGATTGGTATTGCATTTTTATTGGTGAGTGTACGCGTATGGGGAGCATCACTTACTCGATACGCATCAGCATCCAGCTAAGCCATATATCACCGCTCTTGTGAGGCCCGCCCACAGCTACGCAGTTGCTGGCGGGCGAACAAGCAAGGTTCGCAGGATTGACCTACAATACAAAAAAGAGATAAACTTAGACTATGTCAGCAAAAAGGAAAAGCGCCAAAAAAGTGCCTAAGATAGAAGAAGCGGTGGAAACAGGGGCTTCTCCCATAACGTCCCGTGAAGCTGGATCCGGTCCAGCGAAGCCCGATCCCGCTTCGCGGGACTTCGCCGGACAGATTGTAGAGGTGGTGGAGGAGACAGCTCCCCAGATGGAGCCGGCGGCGGAAGAGGATGTTCAAACGGATGCTCCGTCGGAGATGCCTGCCGGCAGGCAAGAGATGCCCCAAGAGGAAGAGAAGCGGAAAGAAATGGTTGACGACCTCTTTGATGAAAAACAGGCAGCAATCATGCCGGAAATTGCCGTTCACACCAAAAGCGCAGTCATTCCGTTTGTAAGTTGGGTATTGGTGGTGTTATCCGTTGCTGCGGTTACCGGAGGGGTGCTCTATATAGCTATCCAACGGCCGACGCTCCGGCTTCCTGCGTTGTTTTTTGTCAAACCCACCCCAACGCCCACACCCATTCCCACACCGACTCCCGCGGCTGTCAAACGGGAAGACGTTTCCATCCAGATCCTTAACGGCGGCGGCACGCCGGGAGCTGCAGGGAAAATGAAGAAATTATTGGAGGACAAAGGGTACAGCGTGAAAGACGTCGGTAACACAGACGAATACACCCACACAAAGACGGAAATTCTGGTGAAGAGCGGAAAGGAAGCATATCTCGGGCTTTTGGAAACCGACCTGAAAGACGTTTACTTGCTCGGTACATCCAGCGCTACTCTTCCGGCGGATGCGGCCTACGACGTGCGGGTGATTGTGGGGAAAGAATAATAACAGATGAAGTATAAAGCGCTCATTTTAGACCTCGACGGAACAACCGTTGTAAACTACAGTCCAGATCCGCCCACAAAAAAGGTTACGGAAGCGATAAAAAAGGCACACAAACGCATCCACATTTCGATTGCCACCGGCAGGCCCCTTGCTCAAGTACAGCATATAATTGATCATTTGGAACTTTCCGGTCCCTGCATCCTCAATAACGGCTCGCAGATTTATGATCCGATACAAAAAAAGATCATTCACGAAGTAATATTTCATAAGGAGTTGGTTCCAAGAATCTATGAGTTTTGTAAAAAAAGACGTCTGGAAGTGCGAATATTCAACGGCACACAGGATATTGTGCATAAAGGAGGGCCGATACCTGCCAGAGTGCTTTCTCTTTATGTTCCAAAAGGTACCACCGGCATGATTGATGAGGTGGTTATGTATTGCAGTGCGTTGCCGCATGTGGCAACACACCGGATGATAACAACAGAGGAAGGATTCCATTCTATGGAGATTACACACACAGATGCATCAAAGTTACACGGGATTGTGGAGGTGGCAAGACACTTAAACATTAAGACAGAAGAAATCATCGGTGTGGGGGACGGATACAACGACTTTCCGCTCCTTATGGCTTCG